>JAEENR010000153.1 GCA_016283885.1 Verrucomicrobiota bacterium | reverse complement strand
AAAGATACAGAAAAAGGATCTTCTAGTCCTGTTTGCGGAAGCCGCAGGCCGATATTGCGGCCAGACTGCCCAGTACCAGCATCACACCCAGCGGGATCGCCGTCTGACTGCCGCACAGACCGACCAAAGGAGCAGCGATACCTCCGGCCATGAAAGAAAGAACTCCTATCAGACCGGCCGCGCTTCCGGCCATGTCCGACTGCTGACGGATAGCCAGCGAGAAACTCGTCGTGGTCACGATACCCACACAGGAGACCGCGATGAAAAGCGGTATCAGCAGGATGACCGCCGAAGCCGGATGCCAGATCGTCAGTCCCAGCACGGTCAGCGATGCCAGCAGACAAACGACCAGTCCCGCGTTCAGCAGGCACTGCTCCCCGAATCTGCCGCTGAGGCGACCCGCGATCTGCGCCGATCCCGTGATGCCGATCGAAATACAGGCGAAACAATAACTGAACTGAGCCGGGGTAAAACCGTACATCTCCTGCAGAATGAACGGCGAGGAAGCAATATAGGAAAACAAGATTATGAAAATAAAAGAGTGCCCCAGCGTGTAGCGCATAAAGCCGCCGTTCCGCAGCAGTTTCCTGAAAATCGACACCGCTGAGCTCAAACCGGACGCGTGGCGTTTTTCACGAGGCAGTGTTTCCTCAATAAAGCGGAACGTGGCCAGCACTCCGATAAGACCTAATCCCCCCAGAACGACAAAAGTTCCGCGCCAGCTCATCACCTTCAGCAGCTGACCGCCCACCACCGGACTCAATACCGGAGCCAGTCCATTGATCAGCATCAAAAGCGCGAAAAAGCGGGTCAGCTCCGGCCCGCTGTAGAGATCGCTGGCTATCGCCCTGGAAAGAACGACCGCGCCCGCGCCGGATAAGCCTTGTATGAACCGGGTCGCGATCAGTATCTCCACCGTCGATGCCCAGGCACAACCCAAAGAAGAAATGACAAAAATCAGCAGAGAAATGAGCAGAACGCCGCGGCGGCCGTACATATCGCTGAGAGGCCCGATGAATGCCTGTCCCAGCGCGATCCCCGCCAGACATGTTGTCAGACTCAGCTGGATCTGCGCGGCATGAGTCATCAGGTTCTGCTGCATCTGCGGAAAAGCCGGCAGAAAAAGATCGGTGCAAAGAGGCGCGACCGCTGACAGGAAACCTAAAACAGAAGCCAGCAGAAATCGTTTTCGGGAACTGATCCCCGAAGACAAACAGGATATACTCATTTTTTACAAAAGAACCGTGGATCCGTCCACGTTTACTGCGCTTCCAGAATGGAGGCCGGCACACGGCTCAGGTCCAGCCAGGTGAGGAAATCGATCGTTTTGAAGGTGCGGTCAATGGCCGGAGCGCCGCAGATCCGGGCCCCGATGGACATATACGCGCCCAGCAGCTTGGGGATCTTCACTGTTTTCTCCGGCAGTTTCTCCAGAGAACAGGCGCAATGAGGCAGCGGATCTACATGGAATTCAGGGGGAACCAGATGTTTTTGCAGGACATGATACGCGCCGGCGCCTTCGGCTTCATCCTGCGAGGTCAGCGAACTGCATCCCACCAGATAACGAGCATTATAACGGTCAGCGTATTTCTTGATTCCTCTCCACAAACAACCCAGAGCCAGCAGGTTGCGATGCTCCGCGTGGATGCAGGCGCGCCCCAGCTCCACGATCTCGGCACGGTACGGCTCCAGAGGCCGGAAGTCGAACTCCTGAGCGCTGTAGTATCCCAGATTCTTCTGCGCGTGAAGCCCGGTCTGCAGCCGGTACGTTCCCACGATCGTTCGGGACTCCTGATGGATCACCAGCAGATGTTCGCAGATGGGGTCGAACTCATCCACATCCAGCCCGGTCTTGAACGATTCGGGCAGACCTTCCTTCAGTTCGATATTGAATATCTGGAAACGCAGACGCTGCGCCTGGCGCACTTCCTCCTCATTCTCCGCCAGCCGGCAGGTGTAAACATTGCGGCCGCGGGATGTGGAAAAAATACGGTCTCCGATGCGGATATCGCCTAAATAGGCGTTTTTATGTTCGAGCTCTTCTGACACAAGTAAATAAGCTGGATCCCGGTCCGTGACCGGAACGGAAAAATCCTAGCACTTTTCCATCCGGATTCAAGCAAACACCGCTAATCCGTCTTTTTTGAGAAATTTTTCAGCAGATCTTTGATCTTGTCCAGACTCAGCGGCTTGACCAGAACATCATCCACCCCAGTCATATCTATCTCCTCTTTGGCGTAAGCGTCCGCGGTCAGCACATAGATCTTCGCTTTTTGGCCGTTAGGCAGCTTGCGCATCTCGCGGGCCAGCTGATCCCCGTTCATGTCCGGCATCCTCAAGTCGGTCAGGATGATATCCACCTCGTTTTCTTTCAGCAGCTGGAGTGATTTTTCCACTGTAGTCGCCATCAGAGGAACGACCCCGAATCTCTTTACCATCTTGCTGATCACCATCAGGTTCATCTGCATATCGTCCACCACCAGCATCCGGCAGCTGAAAACCGATTTACCCGCTGTAAACTCTTTAGAAGGTTCATTAGTTTGAACCGCTTCGCTGTATTTCAGGCCGGGGATCTCCAGCGTAAAGGTCGAGCCTTTGCCCAATTCGCTCTCAACGGTCAGATCGCCGCCCATAGCCTGAGCCAGCTGCCGTGATATGGTCAGTCCCAGACCGGTCCCGACCGCGTTAGAACGTCCCTCCTGTGTAAATGGATCAAAAAGATCCTTCAAAAATTCCGGGCTGATCCCAATGCCTGTATCCCTAACCTTTACGGTCAAAGTCCCTGTCTTCGCGTTCTCTTTGCGAAAAGCCGCGTTCAGCTCTACCTTGCCTTGCCGGGTGAACTTCATGGAATTGCCCACGAGGTTGACAATGATCTCCCGGATATGAAGCTCATCGAGCCAGATGACCGGAGGCAGATCCCGGCATTCGCAATAGAAGTTCAGTTTCTTTTCCGCCGCTTTGACCTGAAAGATCTTGTCTATCTCATTCAACACCTTGCGGATCGAGACTTCCGCCGTTCTTATTTTCATCTTGCCTTCCTCCAACTTGGAGAAATCCAGGATGTTGTTGATCAGTTTCAGCAGGGATTCACTGGCATAATGGATCGTGGTCAGATTCTCCTCTTTCTCTTGTTCAGAAGTATTTTTGAATTGAAGGAGATCTGATAAACTGATGATGACGCTCAGCGGAGTGCGGATCTCATGGCTCATGTTCGAGAGAAAACGGCTTTTAGCCGCTTCCGCATGGCGCGCGGTCATTTCGGCCTGACGCGCTTTCTCCGCGGTCTCTTCGAGCATATTGTTCTTGAGAAGGATACGTTTCAGCGCCACGGCCAGCAGCAAAGACAGACCGATAAAAATGATACCCACGAGCATGATGATGTTGAACCGGTTATGCTCCCAGAAACTGTAAGGCTTGTTCAAAACGATGACTCCGGACGGCACTTGTGAGTTAGAAACCCCATAACGTTCCAGAGCATCCCAATTCAAGATCGCGCGGTACTCATCCAGAAACTGGTGTGTGTGGTCATCCTTTCCGTTCTTGAAGTATTTCTTCAGCCATTCGGCCGCGTCCTTGCCCACATTGCTGACATAGGTCACCGCACCGCCAATAACGCAGTCCACATAAAGATAATCACACATTACAAAAACCGGGATCTCTAATTGATCCAGTCTTTTGATCAGATCCACCGTGCCCATGATGTACGCGTACAGGGATTCATCCCGGCGAGGCCAGTCATGAACGATGACAAAGGTATCCTCTTTGTTCACACTCAGTTTTTCCTGAAGTTCTTCATCCGTGCAGGAAGCAGCGCTATAAAACTGAATATTCACACCGGGAATGGATTCGATAAAATTACAGAATCTCTTTCCCGCGCTGGAATTCTTCCATCTGTCATTGGTCAAAAAAGCGATGTTCCGCCTGTCCGGGAAAACATCCAAAGCCAGCTTGACTGTTTCAATGGGATGATAGGTGTAGTTATTGCTGTAATAGATTTGCGAATCCGGCAGATCGCTTTCAAACACTCCAATATAAAGAACGGGAACACTTTCCGGGATCGCTTCCAAATACTTGTCTTGATTGAGTTGCAAGCAAGCCGGGTTGCCGATGCAAACAATCGAGTCATAATACCCTTCTTTGATTTTCTGATGATAAGGCTCGAACCGCTCGTCAAACTGCTCTCTGTGAGTACGGATCTTGATCTCAAAATGATCATATTCACAATCCAGCTCCGGAGAACACATCTGCTTCATGAACGACTGAGTGATATTCAGATAAGCCGAATAAAACTGGTCATGTGAATGAATAATAAGGATCCTCTTGTGTGACCGCTCCTGTGTTTCTCCATAGCAGGAAAAAAGCAACAGGAAAACCATCAAACCGATGATCCCTCGCAATCCTATCCTCATCCACCTCATAGCCAGTAATCTGCCCCTTAACGAGCAAAGATAATATAGCATAATTTTAATAATAAGTCAAAGCGAAAAAATATAGGTCAAAAAAATATCTTTTTTTTAATAACTGTTTTTATTTGTGTAAGATATGATAAAACTTCAATATGACCGGTAGTTTTTCATCAACTTTGGGATCACGTTTCTCTGTTTCTCCGTTTTAAAATGTCTTCATTGCCCTTCATTGACTTTGACCGGCTCCTGTGTGACAATGGGGGCGCATGAGTCGTTGGAGGACAAGCGCCTCACAGACTATCTCTTTATTTGATATCATTTTATATGAAACGCACGCATCATTGCAACGAATTGAGAGCTCAGCATATTGGCCAGCAGGTAACTCTGATGGGCTGGGTTCATCTGCGTCGGGACCTGGGCGGTCTGATTTTTGTGGATATCCGTGACCGTGAAGGTATCACACAAGCTGTTTTTGATCCCTCCGATTTGAGCAAAGAGACTTTTGACGCGGCCTCCTCTCTCCGCTCTGAAAGCGTTATCGCCGTGACCGGCAAAGTCCGCCGCCGTCCGGGCAACAACCCCACCGACCGCATCCCCACCGGTGAGATCGAAGTGGCAGTGGAGACCCTGGAAGTCCTGAACCTGGCCGAAGTGCTGCCGTTCCCCATCAACGATTCCGAAACGACTCTCAAAGTCAATGAAGAGCTTCGCTTCCAGTACCGCTATCTGGATCTGCGCCGTCCGGAAATGATCAACAATCTGCGCCTGCGCAGCAAGATCGCCATGGAACTGCGCAAATATCTGGATGACGAAGGTTTTCTGGAGGTGGAAACTCCGACCCTTTTCAAGTCCACGCCGGAAGGTGCGCGCGAATTCATCGTGCCTTTCCGCAATACACCGGGACTTTTCTACGCGCTGCCGCAGTCTCCTCAGCAGTTCAAACAGATCCTGATGGTCAGCGGTGTGGAAAAATACTTCCAGCTGGCCCGCTGCTACCGGGATGAAGACCTGCGCGCCGACCGCCAGCCCGAATTTACCCAGCTGGATATCGAAATGTCCTTCATCGAACGGGAAGATATTTACAACCTGATGGAAGGTCTGCTCAAGCGTGTCTGGAAACTGGCCCGCAACATTGACCTGCCAACACCTTTCCCGCGCATCCAATTTAAGGAAGTGATGAACCGCTGGGGCATCGACAAGCCCGATACCCGTTTCGGGATGGAGCTGACCGATCTGTCCGATGTGTTCAAATCCAGCGCGTTCAAGGTCTTCAGCGGCACGATCGCCGAGGGCGGCGTGGTCAAGGCCATCAACGCCAAGGGGCTGGCCGGTGCCACTCAGGGTCAGATGGAAGATATGACCGACATCGCCAAGAGCATGGGTGCCAAGGGCCTGGCCACCATCAAGGTGGAAGCCGACAAATGGAAATCACCCATCGCCAAGTTCCTGAGTGAGGAAGAAAAAGCCGCTTTGACGGAAAAACTTTCCATCGAACAAGGCGATCTTATTCTCTTTGCCGCGGACAAGGATTGGCTCACCGCCTGCCAGATCCTGGGCCGTCTCCGCCTCTACTGCGCGGATCTGCTCAAATCCCAGGGCAAGCTCACTCTGCCGGCCGATCAGTTCAATTTCCTCTGGGTAGTGGATTTCCCGCTCCTGAGCTACGATCCGGAAATGGAACGCTGGTACTCTTCGCATCATCCCTTCACAGCCCCTGTGGCCGAGGATATCCCTCTGCTCAAGACCGAGCCCAAGAAGGTGCGCGGTCAGCACTACGATATCGTGGTCAACGGTGTCGAGCTGGGCGGCGGTTCCATCCGTATCCATCAGCCGGCGGTGCAGAAGACTGTTTTTGAAGATGTTCTCAAACTCACTCCGGATGTGGTCAAGTCCCGCTTCGGCTATATGCTGGAAGCCTTCCAATACGGTGCGCCTCCTCATGGCGGCATCGCTCTGGGTTTTGACCGCATGGTGGCTATGCTCTGCGGATGCAGCAGTATCCGCGATGTCATCGCCTTCCCCAAGACGATGAAAGGCACCTGCCTGATGACTCAGTCGCCGGGTCCCGTGGATGAACGCCAGCTGCGCGATTCTCATATCGCCGTCATCCGGGAAGAACCCAAAAAGACGGAATAGCATTCTGTCGAACTGACTAAAACAAAAACGGAGAAGCAACGATGAATACAACAGTCAAATTCAAACTTCTCCGTTTTGTTCTCTTTGCCTCCGGCATCGCCTGGGGCGCTTCCATTTTTGGTGTTATTCTCCCCTGGGACAACGCCGAGACACTTTTACAGGGACTGGGTGCCCATCCTGTCGAATACGATCCCATGCTGAACTACTGGCTGCGGATGGCGGCCGGCGCTTTCACTTTAGTGGGGTGCGTTTTTTTCGCGATGGCCTGGGATCCCAAACGATACGCGGCCATGATCCCTCTGTTCGGTTGGCTGATGCTGCTGGAGGGGATCATCCTCCTGATAAGCGGGCTCAGTCTGAAACTCGCCCCCTTCCCGTTCATTTCGGATACAGCTTTCTGTTTGCTGGGCGGCGCGGCCATTTTTTGGCTGAAAGACACTGTAAGCCCCACCTTCCCCAATCCATGAATCCTGATTTCTGGGTCAAATTTGAAAACGTCACCCTACGCGACCGCGAGGAAAATCCCATTTTTCCGAATACAAACTGGATCTGGAAACCCGGTCAGCAATGGGCCGCGCTGGGCGCGAACGGTTCCGGCAAGAATGAGCTGGCTCAGGCACTGACCCGGCGGATACCGCCTTTGCGCGGACGCGTCCAAATGGAACTGCCGCCGACGCCGGAGTGCCTCGACATCCCGAATCTGGCCAACCGCAAGCCGGTCATGGTCATCTCGCCGGAGATCCACCGCCATATCCTGACTTCCGAAAGCTCTTTTTATCAGTCCCGATGGCACAACGGCCTGGACGAGGGTTCACTGACCGCTTCTTATTTTCTCTCGCATAAATACGTGGAGGATATCAACCCCTTTGAGATCGGGACACGCGGCGCGGATCCGGCCGTTTTTGACCGACACTGTCAGATGTATCTGGACTGGATGGGTATCCCGCCGGAACTGCTGGAACGCAAGTGGGCGCATCTTTCCAACGGCGAACAGCGCAAAGTCCTTCTCATCAACGCGCTGCTGCACGCACCCCAAATGCTGATCCTGTCGGAGCCTTTCGGCGGTCTGGATGTCCGGACCCGGCAGACGCTCCGGGAGATCATCAGCCGTCTGATCCGCCTGGGGATGCCGGTGCTGACACTGGTCACTCGTGTAGATGAACTGC
The DNA here is from genome assembly GCA_016283885.1 of Verrucomicrobiota bacterium. GTDB lineage: Bacteria > Verrucomicrobiota > Verrucomicrobiia > Limisphaerales > UBA1412 > UBA1412. The sequence goes on along the minus strand of JAEENR010000153.1, from coordinate 1,324 downwards.
CCGATGCGGTCACTCATTTGCTTCTTCTGGATCAGCATCGGATCGTTGCCCAAGGTACCAGGGCAGAGATACTGGAACATCCGCTGGCCAGGCAACAATCCGAAACGGTCACTCCTTCCGTTCCATCCTCTGCCGTGCCTGAACCGATGCCGTCTCCCCGTTCCGCTGAACCGGTCGTGGAGATCAACGATGTCACTTTTGAAGCGGAGAACAAAGTCATTCTGGATCATATCCGCTGGAAGATCTATCCCGGCGAAAACTGGGCGCTTCTGGGGCCTAACGGTTCGGGCAAGACCAGTCTGCTGAACCTCATCCAGGGGGATCATCCGCTGGCCTACTCGCTCAATATCCGGGTCATGGGTGAGCTTTACCGCTCCACACGCTCCCTCTGGCTCATCCGTCAGAAGATGGGCTGGCTTTCCCCGGAGCTCCACCTGCATTATCCCGGCGACTGGACTTGTCTGGAGGTCGTCTGCTCCGGGTTCTTCCACTCCATGGGACTGCACACTTCCCCTAACCCGCGGCAACAGGAAACGGCTCTGGCCTATCTGGAAAAATGGGGCTTGTCCCATCTGGTGAACACACCTTTCGACTACGCTTCCATCGGCGAACAGCGCATGGTGCTGCTGGCACGGGCGTTCGTCAACCGTCCCAGGCTGATCATCCTGGACGAAGCCTGTCAGGGGCTGGACGCGCACTACCGGCACAAGCTACTGACCGCCGTGGATGAGGAGATCCGCATGACCGATGCCGCCCTGATCTTTGTGACCCACTACGCGGACGAGATCCCCTCCTGCATCAACCGGACTCTCCATCTGCTTGATGGAAAGATCGTAAGCAAGTGAAAATCCCGGAAGATAACGTAAGATTGATAATAGGTAACAAATAATGTAAACTTAACTCGATGCGGATGAAAGCTCGGTGCTTGAGTCTTTGTTTTCATTAGTCATTCCTTTCCTGGGAACATTGAAACCAATTTCAAAAATGATTGGGAAAAATGAATACCTAAAGGAAAGGTGGTGACAAAAAAAGAATGATTACAACTGATTATAACGCACTCGCTGCAATCATCCTAATTATCAGTTTAATACTGATAGCTAGACGGTATTAATAGTCCGTCCATCCGTGCAGGGTGTTACCAGCACCTTGCACGCTTTCAATTTACCTCATACCTATCCCTTTTGCAAATAAAATATTTGTGGAATAAAAAATAATGTACAATCCGGTATAAAATGTTTAGCATACTCCTCCGTTGTTGCACGCGAAGGAAAACATCCTTCCACATCGTGATACCGGCAGTTTATGAATAATGAGAAAATTCATT
>JAEENR010000152.1 GCA_016283885.1 Verrucomicrobiota bacterium | reverse complement strand
ATAAAAAAAACCCGGCCGAACCGGGTTCTTCAAAATAATATCTGAAAACTATTCTTCAGAAGGTTTCCAATTGCGTTTCGGCGGCTTGACAACCAAACCCTTTTTGATCGCTTTGGCAGAAACCAAAACATAACGGACTTGACCATCCACCACGGCGCGTACACGTTGGAGATTCGGCATAAAGCGGCGTTTGGTAATAGCCGTCACGTGCTGACCAATACCACCCTTCTTCTTCGCTTTACCACTGCGCCAAATAATACTACCCTTAATGGGACGCTTACCAGTTAATTCACAAATACGAGCCATACTCTCTCTTCTCTCTTCTTCTCTTCTCAACCTCTATCTCTGCAATAGAGGGCAGTCATTGTAAAATAAAACACCGGCAAGTCAAGACTTCATCATCAAGACTCGCCTTTCAATCGCTTCAAACCACCCAGCACATCCCGCGCCAGATCCGGTCTGTTCATTAGCTCAAGGTGGATACCATCCACACCCTCGCTTACTAACTCTTGAATTTGTTTGATGGCGTACTCAACGCCAGCGCGGTACATATCTTCGTCTGAATCACCGTACTTGTCAAGCATAATCAAAATTTCTGACGGCATGGAAGCTCCGCACATACTCAAAATGCGCCGGATCTGCCTGCCGTTGAACATCGGCATGATTCCCGGAACGATCGGAACGGTCACACCCATCTTGCGGATTGTATCCCTGAAATGCCAGAAAAGCCGGTTATCGTAAAAAAGTTGTGTGATCAGAAGATCCACCCCGCAATCCACTTTTCTTTTCAGATTTTCCCAATCCTTGTCGATATATTTACAATCCTGATGGCCTTCCGTATAGGCCGCGGCGGCAATCCCAAAATTACCGCGTTTCCGTATGTAAGTGATCAATTCCGAGGCATATTTGAATTCCCCGCGGGAGAAATCGAAATTGGGATTATTGCGCGGAGGATCCCCTCTCAATGCCATGATATTGTAAACTCCGTTCTGGCGAAGATCTTCCAGGATGTGATCCACTTCCTCATGGGTTTGCCCCACACAGGTCAAATGAGCCACAGACTCCAGACCGTATTCTTTGCGGATACGGGTGGCGATCTCTACTGTTCTGCCGCGAGAACTCCCTCCGGCTCCATAAGTTACACTAATAAAATCAGGAGAATACTGTTTAAAATCTCCAATAATATTCATCACTTTTTCCAGCGGGATATCAGGCTTGGGCGGAAATACCTCAAAGGAAAGCACCGGAACAGATGATTTATAAATTTCTGATAGTTTCATCCTCTATATTTCTCTTAAAGAAATTTTCACCGAGCGGCGTTTATAGACGCGTCTTGGTTCAGGATGCATTTTTTTGGGGATTTTGTCAATTTTGCGCTTTCTTTATCACGATAAAAAAAGCGGAGAGCTTCTCACTCTCCGCTCCGTGCATCATAAAATTTATACTTTGCCTAACTTCTTCAGTCCTTCAAAGTCGCCGCGAGCGGACTTGATAGAGACTTCAGGATTGGCTCCGCGTTCATTTTCCAGGATATAGTACTGGGTCCCATGCTTTTCACAGAACTTGAAGATCTCTTCCCATTTCACATCGCCGGAGCCCAGATACGTATTCACATCGCCGCCATGTTCTTTGATATGGATGGTACGACCGCGTTTCGGATACTTCTTCAGAACAGTCAGCGGATCCTGTCCAGCATCCAGACAGTTGCTGGTATCCAGCTGCATGATGACCCGCTTGTCCGTATTGCCAAAGAAAACATCCCAAGGCACTTGTCCATCAATAGGATGGAAATCATGCGCATGAGCATGATAACCCACCCACATCTTTTCTTTGCGGGCGATCTTGGACATCGCGTTGAATTCATCCGCCAGTTTCTTCCATCCATCAATGGTCTCACCATTCATATAAGGACAAATCAGGAAATTATTGCCAATGATCTGATTGAACTCGATCGTCTTCTTCAGTTCATCTCCTTGCAGCGTATTCAATGCGGTATGGGTGCCGTAGCACTTCAACCCATTGTCATCCAGCAGTGTGCGCAGTTCTTTGGCAGTTTTGCCATGATAACCGGCAAACTCAACTCCGCTGAATCCGATTTCTTTGACGATCTTCAGAGTCCCGGGAAGGTCCTTGGCGCAGGCTTCACGAACGGAATACAGCTGCAATCCCACGGGGATCTTCTTTTTCGCCGCTTCCGCGACAAAAGCCAAACGGGTTCCCAACACGGCCGCGACCGCGCCAGTCACGCTCAAACGAATAAAATCACGACGAGAGCAGCCTCTCAAACTATTTGATGAATTCATAACTTTTCTTTCTTCTAAGCCGGAACTCTCGCACTTTCGAGATTACATTCCCGCTTACCGCAAAGTATTTTAGAAAAATCCACAGCGCAAGTCGAGAGCTTTGATGCGTTAAATTTAAAAAACATTCTTCTCTTGCAAATCCTGTGAGACCGGGTTATAATAGATCCTGCTTCGGATGTTAGAAATAACAACAAAATAGAGTGATAGTTATGAACAAAAAAAGTTTTTTACTTGCGTGCGTCATTTCCTTGGGAATGACTGCCGGGCTTTCTGCCGCCGACAAAAAAATCAACGCCCTGTTCATCTCCGGTGATGATGTGGGTGCTCACCAATGGAGAGTGACTCAGGAAGAATATCGCGCCATGCTGCTGGATTCCGGTAAATTCGATGTCCGCATCAGTGAGGATATGAACATTCTGGAATCTTCAAAAGCTCTGAATAAATACGATCTTATCTTCTTTGTTCGCTCCAATGTCTCCGGGGAACCTCTCTCCGACCAGGCCAAGGCCAATCTGGAATACTTTGTCAATAACGGCAAGGGCCTTGTCATCAACCACATGGCCAGCGGTTCTTTCCCGGAATGGCTGGAGTTCAAAAAAATGTGCGGCGTTTACTGGAGCCCCAGAGACGGTTCCGGTCACGCGCCGGGAACTCACGTTTTTGATGTCACCGTCACCAATCAGGATCATCCCGTCACCAAAGGAATGTCTAACTTCCAGGCGGATGATGAACTTTATTCCGCCCTGGTTGTCGCCCCTGACACAAAGTACGACATCCTGGTAACGGGCAAAACCACCTTTGAAAGTCGAAAAGGAATGAACGAACCTCTGGCCATTACCGTAAACTACGGCAAAGGCAGAGTCTTTCATCAATGCTTCGGCCATGATCAGAAGGCCCTCAAACAAAAAGGAGTACGGAATCTGGTCATCAGAGGCAGCGAATGGGCCGCTACCGGCAGCGTAACGGAATAAGTACTTTATCGCTAAGCAAAAAGAGAGGGAGTCATTTCCCTCTCTTTTTCATTGTCCCCTAAACCGCCATCAGCCATTTTCTCTCCTAATGGGAATTTCAAGCGATCCTCACTGATCGTAAAGGAATTAAAACAAGGGGTAACTGATTGAATCGCAGGATGGTGCTCACTAGAAGATTCGAACTTCTGACCTCTTCCGTGTGAAGGAAGCGCTCTTCCACTAAGCTAAGTGAGCTCACCTCAAGCGCCAGCAAGCCTATAAAAAATCAGAAAAAATTCAAGCATTTTTAGCTAACTTTTCAAAAGTTCCAAACAGATATCAATCGTTTTCTTTTTATAAAAAACATCATAATATTTTGATAATAAATCAGTAATGAGTTTTTTTTCGATTTTTGTTCTTTCCGGGATTTTATCTGAACTCTTTTCTGAAAATGTGTTTTCCTCTTTGGACATCAGACAAAATCCACAATAAAGTTGATTTTTTGTATAATAAAGGCTAATAATTGCCGTGTTGGAGGCAATCTTGGCCTCTTTATTTTTTAGACATGAATATTGCTATCATCGGTCCAAATTGGGCCGGAAAAACGACCTGTTCCAAAAAAATCGCGAAAGAGTTTGGACTTGTGCGATTCTCTTTAGGGCAAATGATCAAAAAATCTATCCACGATCATACCTTCCTGGGAATCATGACTCGTCCCTACGCGCTGCGCGGCAATTTTGTCCCGGATGAAGTGGCAAACGCCGCCCTGGAAGAAAAAGTCACCTCAAACCCGGAAGCCAGAGGCTTTGTGTTCGATGGGTTCCCGTGTACCCTGTACCAAGCCATCTACATGATCGATCTGCTTCAAAAAGAGGGTTCTAAGCTGGATGGTGTTGTCTTTATGAAAGCGACTCCGGATGTTACCTACGCACGGGCAATGGAACATAAAAACAGCAACGGGCAAATCGAAAAAACACCCGAAGGGATTATCGCGCGCATCAATAATTATAAAAGCGTGGCTGAATCTATTCTGCGGCTTTTTGCTCATTCCACTTCCTTCCTGATCGTGGACGCGGAACGCCCGGAAGATGAGGTTTACTCTCAAATCCAGAAATTTATTAAGGATGTTGAAGATAAAACATTTAAACCAGAACCCATCGAGAAGACGGAAAGTCAGATAGATCAGTTCCTGGCCACTTATCACCTTTCAGAAAAAACTCCCGTCACCAGTCATCTGAATCTGGTTCTGATGGGACCTCCGGGCTGCGGCAAGGGTACCCATGCCGCTCCTCTCTCTGAATATCTGTCAGTTCCCGCGATCGCGACAGGAAATCTTTTCCGCGAGCATTTGAAGAATAAAACACCGTTGGGTGCTATCGCCGGCGCGTTCATCAACTTAGGCCGACTGGTCCCGGATGATGTGACCGCGGCGATCGTGAAGAACCGTCTGAATGATAACGATGCAATGCACGGATTCATTCTGGATGGTTTCCCCAGAACCGTTCCGCAGGCAGACGCGCTGGATACGATCCTCACGGTTTCCAGCAGGAGTTTGGATGGTGTGATCTATATCAATGTGCCGGACGATGTGATCATCAAGCGTATCGCCGGACGGCGTTTCTGTCCGAAATGCCAGAACACTTATCATGTCGTGTTCAATCAGCCGAAGGTCGAAGGTATCTGCGACAAGGACGGTGAAAAGCTGATCACCCGCGAGGATGACAAGCAGGAAACTGTCATCAAACGTCTGGATGCCTACCGCCAGCAGACCCTGCCCGTGATCGAGCATTACCGGCAGAGAGGTCTTTTGCAGGAGATCCAGGGCGACGCGACTCTGGATGTGGTTAGTTCCCGTATCATGGAGTGCTGCAACAACCTGCTTCGTAAAAAACACAGAGAACCCGCAAAGTAAGGAAAGGATTTATGAGTAAAGTATTGATCGTCGGCTCTGCCGCGCTGGATTCCATTAAAACACCGAAAGCCAATAAACCCAAATTATTAGGTGGCGCGGCCTGTTATGCCTCTGTAGCGTCCAGTTACTTTGCCCCTACCAGCATCGTCGCTGTTGTGGGAGAGGATTTTCCTAAAAAGTACGTGGATCTTCTTAAGGATCACAAACTCGATCTCTCTGATTTTAAAGAAGCCAAAGGAAAAACTTTTTACTGGTCGGGTGAATATGAGGAGAACATGAACAACCGCCGGACCCTGTGTCTGGAACTGGGTGTTTTCGCGGACTTCAAACCGGAACTGACCGCGAAAAACCGTTCGACTCCTTTTGTGATGCTGGGCAACATCACTCCGGAACTGCAAATGCACGTGCTGGAGCAAATGAAAGATCCCGTTTTCGTGTTAGCGGATACAATGGACTTCCACATCAAAGGCTCCCCGGTCGCCCTTAAAAAGCTTTTGAAGAAGATAGACTGTCTCTCACTCAATGACAGCGAAGCAAAACTCCTGACTGGAAAAGAAAATCTGCTGGAGGCCGCTTCCCGGATCCACAAGATGGGACCATCAGTCGTGATCATCAAAAAGGGTGAATACGGCGCGATGCTTTCTTACGGCGGCGGGATCTTCCTGGCTCCGGCCTATCCGCTCGCGAAAGCCGTGGATCCGACAGGTGCCGGCGATACTTTTGCCGGAGGTCTGATGGGCTACCTGGCCAGCCACGCGACGACTAAGGCGGATGTGGATAAGCATCTGAGAAAAGCCATACTGGCAGGAACTGTCATCGCTTCTTACTGCTGCGAGGATTTCGGTTTTCTGAAAGTGGCAAAACTGGATAAGAAAATGATCCGCCAGAGAATTTCTGATTTAGAGAAGATGATCCTTTTCTAAGAATAGAATACGATCATTTGACAAGGCAGTCCGTA
>JAEENR010000017.1 GCA_016283885.1 Verrucomicrobiota bacterium | reverse complement strand
GACACAGCATTATACTGCGCCCAACGGTATAACAACAAATTCAAAAGGTATGTGAAGCTGGAAATGTGCAAGAATTTTGACAGCATCAATCACCTTCACCTTATCGAACTGCTGGAACGTATCATTAAATGCGAGCGCACTTTATCCCTGCTTTGGCAGATCATAGCCAGCTACCATAGCAATAAAGGAGAGGGAATCGGAATACCAATAGGAAACTTGACGAGTCAGTTTTTCGCGAATTTCTTCCTGTCGCCAATGGATCACTATATTAAAGAGACATTGAGGATAGGCGGCTTAGTGCGTTATATGGATGACTTCCTGATGTTTGACAACGATCTCCCAAAACTGCAAGAAGCCATTAAAAGTGTTGAAAAGTTTTTAGAAGGTATTGATTTAAAATTACATGAGCCAGTTCTGAATAAGACGGCTCACGGCATACCGTTTCTTGGATATAATGTTCTTCCGAACAAGTATCGCTTACTTCTCAAAACCAAAAGACGATCAAGACAGAAGATTAAGATTGCAAACGCCAAGCTGAAAGATGATGATTGGAACCAAGAGGAATTTGCTCTTCATGTTCAACCGATCATGGCACTTTTGGGGAGAGCAAAGAGCAAAGGCTTCAGAGGGTCAATGTTATAGGTGGGCTTTCTAACCGCGTCTTGCGTGGCGGCAACTACAACAACACCGCGCGTAACTGTCGTTCGGCCTATCGTAACAACAACAACCCGTACAACCCGAACAACAACTATGGCTGCCGGCTTGCCTTATCTCATTTTGAGAGTCAAAATGAACCGACATTGACACCTTTCAGTGAGAGATCACTGACGAAACAAAAAGACAAGTGGCCTGTTAGTATCCGAAGGAGAACGCTGGCCTATTTTTATTCCAAAAGTAAGACTTTTCCTGTGAATTTTAGGTTGAAAAAACGGTTGAAAAGGGATTGATATTTTCTTTGTAAATTATTTGAAATAATGGGAATAAAAAGAAAAGTGGTACACCCGTAGAGAGTCGAACTCTAAACCTTCTGATCCGTAGTCAGATGCTCTATCCAATTGAGCTACGGGTGCACCCCATACGCGGTCATGAACGACCACGGCGAGCATGGTAAAGCGTATCGGTTTGTCTGACAAGCTAAAAATCGTTTTAGGAGGAATTTTTTAGAGAAAATCGTGTGGATGGATTTTTCTTGTTTTTGTAATATGTTTATCCAGAAAATGTTATTCTGCTTATAAAGGGGCTGGCGTGTTTTTAGCTTTTATTCAGGAAAACCGTCTTTAAAAAAGGGCTTGAATTTTATTGTTATAAGATACATTATAGCGACAGGGTCATTGAATGATGACCTGATAACCAAACTTAATCATGAAAAAGTTTACAGTTGTTATTTCTGTTATTTGCGCCGCCGCGATGATGACACTCTCCGGCTGCGAAAAGAAAGAAGAACCCAAGAGTGATCTTCAGAAGGCTACTGAGTCCCTCAATAAGGCTGCCAAAGATACCGGTGCCGCTGTTGAGAAGGCTGCTAAGGATGCCGCTGCTGCCACTAAAGAGGCTGCTAAAGATGTCAAAGAAGCTGGCGAAAAGGCCGCTAAGGATGCCTCTGCCGCCGCTGAAAAGGCTGCCAATGACTTGAAAGCCGCTACCGAGAAGAAATAAATTTTTCTTCTAAGTTATTTTTTTAAATAATTTAAGAAAGACGTGTGATTTGTTCATGCGTCTTTTTTGTTTTTCCAACGGGGCGGTTTCGGCTAGAATCGGGGGCATGAGAATGGGCATGGAACGGATGAGTTTTCGGAGGTTGTGGCCGGTACTGATGGCCGGTGTGTTTGGAATGTATGCTGCGGGCATGGCGCAGGCGGAGGAGTTTGATTTCCAGGCGCTGGACAAGGCTTTTGCCGCGCGCAAGGCGGCGATCCTGAACGCTCCCAACACGGAGCTCCGGGCGGATGGAACGGTTTATTATGTCTCGAACACGGGCAATGATGCCAATCCCGGCAAGTTCGAGGAAGGTGCCTGGGCTACGCTGAAGCGTGTGAACGAGACGGAGCTGCAGCCGGGCGATGTGGTCTGCTTTCAGCGCGGCGGCCTTTGGCGCGGGTATATCCGTGCGCAGAAGGGTGTGACTTATACAGCTTATGGAGAGGGTGCTAAGCCCCGGATCTATGGTTCGCCTGTGAACGCGGCCGATCCCAAAATGTGGACCGAAACCGAGGTGAAGAATATTTACGTCTGGAACCAGACCACGACGAACGACATCGGGACCCTGGTGTTCAACGAAGGTAAGGCCCATGCCATCAAGTGCATCATCCGCACCGAGAAAGATGGCTCTACTTTTAACAACACGACCGGCGAGCCGTTCAAGACCTACGCGGATCTGAAGCAGGATCTGCATTTCTATCACGATTATTCCAAGAGCGGGAAACTCTATCTTCTTTCCATGAAGGGGAACCCCGGTGAGCGGTTCGACTCCATCGAGCTGAACGAGAAGGGGCATGTCATCCGCATCGCGGGGACGGGTGTGACGGTGGATAACCTCTGCGTCAAGTACGGCGGTTCTCATGGAGTGGGCAGCGGCACGACGGAGGATCTGACCGTCCGCAACTGCGAGTTCGGCTGGATCGGCGGTTCCATCCAGGCGGAGGGGATCTTTGGCCGCAACCATGCCACGCGTTATGGCAACGCGGTCGAGATTTACGGCGGCTGCCGGAATTACACGGTGGAGAACTGCTACTTCTATCAGATCTATGACGCGGCCGCGACCCATCAATTCTCCTCAGAGAATACCCCCTGCCAGATGCTGAACGTGCGCTATTCCGGCAACCTGATGGAGGACTGCAACTATTCCGTGGAGTATTTCCTGGGCTGCAAAAAGAACCTGGAGAACTGCATCATGGATGGTCTGATCATCGAGAACAACCTGATGCGCCGCGCCGGTGAGGGATTCTGCCGTCAGCGTCCCGATAAGACCGAAGCCGCTCACATCAAGAGCTGGAACCACAACAACCCGGCCAAAAACTACATCGTCCGGAACAACGTCTTTCAGGATTCCTTCAACATGATCCTGCATATCAGTTCCTCGTTTCCCAATAGTATGCCGAAGATGGAGGGCAACACCTATATCCAGACCAAAGGCGCTTCCTTTGGACTCTTTGGCCAGAATGCGAACCCGCGTCTGCCTTATGACGAAAACATCGCGGACATCATCCGCGGCGAGAAAATAGGGGATAAGAACGCCAAAGTCTTCTTCTCACCGGCTCACTGATCCTCAGCTAAGAAATCGTTGGAGGAAGCGGGTAAGCGGTAGGAGCGGTTTGAATGAGACGGCCCAGCCAGTTGATGGCTTCGCCCAGGTGTTTCATGTTGGCGATGGCTTCCTGATCCTCGCGGACATCGCCGGGCAGCCGTCCTACGCCGAAGTTGAAGTAAGAGGATCCCGGCACGATCATTCCCAGACAGAGGAAGAAATGGTTGAGCTGATCGAAAACACAGGTGGCACCTCCCCGGCGGTGTGTGACGACTCCCGCGCCGATCTTGCCTTTCAGCAGAGATTTTTCTACCGAATAAGCGGCCAGCCCCAGACGATCCATGAAGGCTTTGAGCTCGGAGCTGACGTTGGTGAAGTAGGAGGGTGAGCCCAGCAGGATGGCATCGGCCTTTTCGGCTTTGGCGATCCATTCGTTCACGGGATCGGTCTGGATGACGCAGCGAGCGTTGGCGTTTTTGAAACATTTATAGCAGGCCATACATCCCCGCACAGGGACACCGCCCACCTGGATATACTCTGTTTCCCAGCCGTTTTGAGCCAAAACACTCAGAACCGTGTTCAGAAGAAATTCCGTGTTGCCGTTTTTACGCGGACTGCCGTTGAACGCGACTACTTTCATGAGCCTATTTTCGGTTCGGAACCTGTTTCTGTCAAGAGCGTTTCAGTTCATCCACCCATTTGCGCACGCCTTCGCGGATATCCTCGCCGGTGTGCAGGATCTGTTTGACGTGTTTGGGAACGAACCAGGGGAAGTAGCCGATCAGGTCGTGGAAGACGAGGATCTGTCCGTCGCAGTTGGAGCCTGCGCCGATGCCGATGGTGGGGATCTTGAGCGCGCGGCTGATCTGCCCGGCAAAATCGTGTTTTACCAGTTCCAGCACTGTGCCCAGTACACCGGTCTTTTCCAGTGTCAGAGCGTCTTCCAGCAGGGCTTTCTGTTCCGCTTCCAATTTACCTTTGATATGGTAGCCGCCTTCCTCGCGGACGTGCTGAGGCAGCATTCCCAGGTGAGCCAGGATGGGGATATTGGCGTTCAGGATGGCTTCGATCTGCGGCAGGATGACGCGGCCGCCTTCCAGCTTGACGCACTGAGCGCCGGCATCTTCCAGCCGCTTGGCGTTTTCCACGGCCTGCTGAGGTGTTTCGTAGCTCCTGAAGGGCATATCCGCTATGACAACAGCGCGCTTGCATCCGCGGGCTACCGCTTTGGTGTGATGGATCATATCTTCCATGGTGACATCGATCGTATCCGGATAGCCCAGGACGACCATCCCCAGAGAGTCGCCGATCAGCAGAAAGTTCACCCCGGCCTCATCCAGCAGACGCGCTGTGGGATAGTCATAAGCGGTCAGGGAAGCGATCTTTTGTCCTTCGGCTTTCCAGTTGCGGAAACGTGAACGCAGTTCGTTGAAAGATTCTTTTGTCATAGCTAAAGTGATTTAAAAATATTCTGAAACCAGTGAAAAGAAGACACCCGGCATCGTTTGCCGTTCCTCTGTTTTTCAGTTTGGGATAGGGGCACTCTTCGCGCCGGATCAGCCCGGAGGCCATCCCAGCGGCCGTCCGCCCAGGATATGGCAGTGAAGGTGCGGGACTGTTTCGCCGCCAAAAGGCCCGTTATTGATCACCAGACGGTATCCGTTCTGGTTCAGTCCCAGTTTGCGGGCGACTTCCGCGGCTCCCAGCAGCAGTGCGCCCAGCAGCTCTTTGTCCTCCGGTTTGGCTTCGTCCACACGGGCGATGACCCGCTTGGGCACGATGAGGACATGAGTGGGAGCCTGCGGAGACGCGTCGCGAAAGGCGAGCAGCTCCTCGTTTTCAAAAACGATGTCGGCCGGGATCTCCCGTGAAATGATTCGTTCAAATATAGTACTCATAAAATCTATTGGATGATCAAAACACACTCCGGATCCAGAGTCTGTTTGGTGAATTGCCGGATAAAATCAACAACGGATTCCGCGAACTGTTTCGGCTGTTTGCTCCAACGCTGACGGTGAAGACAGCTCAGGACACAATTCCGGATCCCTTCTACAAAGATCAGCTCCGCGTTTGTGTTCTTCAGGGATTGCAGGATCTCCTTCAGATTGGCGAAGAACTCCAGCTCGCCCAGCAGTGATTCAGCCTGCATCAGCTCCGGCAGCCAGATATGCCGGGTCAGCTTGCCCGGCGGCGTGATCATGGCCATCGAAACCAGATCAGAAAGCCTCTCCAGAGAAACCTTGCTCCGGTACTGCTTCTGATGGATATAGGCAAACACGGCTCCCACTGCTCCCGCGAAGTAGTCGGGATCCGCATGGATGCCCAGCATTTCCTGAGAAACATCTTCCGGAAAGACCGGTGTACATTCACCGTGATCCGTTTCCAGCAGGATACAATCGGAATGAAGTGCGATCATTTATCCTCCTGTTCTGCGGCAGAAGAGGACTTGGGTTCCGTCTTTTCCTCTTCCTTATTGTCAAAATTCTTCGCGGCGGAAACAAAATCCGAGACTTCCCGAAAGCGCCGGTACACACTGGCAAAGCGGATATAAGCCACCGGATCCAGTTTTTTGAGCCGTTCCATCACGATCTCGCCTAACTCACTGGCGGCGATTTCGTTGCCGCCGCGGATGTAAAGATCCTGGATGATAGCCTCCACTTCATTCTCGATCTGGTCGGAGCTGACAGGCCGCTTTTGGCAAGCCTTCACGATCCCGGAGCGGAGTTTGTCGCGCGAAAAAGCCTCTCTGCGTCCATCCGCCTTGATCACAAGCAGATCCTCCTGCTCGATTTTCTCATAAGTCGTATAGCGGAAACCGCATTTCAGGCATTCCCGGCGGCGACGGATGACCGTGTCCTCGCGCGAAGAACGTGAGTCTGTGACTTTATCTTCTGGGTGTTTACATCTTGGGCATCTCATGATGTACCCTCTACAACCTATAGTAGCACAAGTTTCCGGGATAGGAAACGATAAAAACAGATTTTTGCGCAAAAAACCCTACAGGGGAAGACTGTAGGGTGATCTTACCGTCTGCGTTTTCAGTTTTCAGGCGGTTTCAAACTTCCTGATGATGCTTATTTTAGCTTGTTATAACTCTCATCATCAACGGGTTCCAGCCATTCATTCGAGGAGCCTTCCTCCACTTTGGTCATGTAGGTAAGATGTTGGAACCAGGAATCTTTAGCGGCTCCGTGCCAGTGTTTGGCTTCTGGCGGGATAGCGATCACCGTGCCGGGTGTCATTTCCACGGCAGGTTTGCCCCATTCCTGATACCATCCGCGGCCGGCAACACAAATAAGTACCTGTACGGATTTGTGATGGATGTGCCAGTTATTACGGCAGCGCGGCTCAAAGGTCACATTCACCGGACCGCCGTTCTGCGAATCCATCGGAGCCAGATAGCTGTTGCCGATGAAGTACTTGGCATAAGCCGTATTCAGTTCGCCTTTGGGCCAGACCGAGAAATCCACCGTTTGAACGGTCTCAGCCGGTTCATCATAGACCTTTGCCACGGCCCGGGTGGCGCGGACGGCTTCTTCTTCGCCCACTTTCTCGCGCAGTACGGTGGGGATCTCATGCAGTTGTGCGTCTGTCACCCCCATATTCTTCGCCCCTTTGATGTGAGCCATCAGCTGGGGCTCACAGCCCTCCAGAGCGGAAATCGCACTGACTGTGACGATTTCGCGTTCGACATAGGTCAGGTTATTGCGGGCAAAGATATCGCCGAAGAGGTGGGCTTTCAAATAGTAATCCGTCTGCGGGGCGAATGTATAGTTGAAGGGCGCGCCGCTGAGCTTGGTCTGCACCTCTGTCCCTTGCTTTAGAGCATCATAATCTTCCGGCAGGGGATCAGCTTCTTTCCCGGCTTCGGTCTTTAGTCCTTTGGCTTTTCGGTCATTGAGAACGAGTTGCAGGGTTCCCAGTGCGTTCAGCGAACGGGGAAATCCGGTGTAGGCGTACAGCTGTGAGAGAGCTTCTTTGGCTTCGCTCACGGTCAGCCCTTGTTCAAAACCGTCGTTGAGCGCTTTACGCAGCCCTTCGATATCGCCTTTGGCTTCCATGGCGGCTATCGCGACGAGTGATTGTTGTTTGGGTGTCAGTTCCATATTGGGTTGTGCGTTAGATTGACAAACTGCCAGCAGAGATGCTGCCAGCAGACAAAGAGTAGTGGGAAGTTTCATATCATTTCTTGTTTTTATACCAGGCTGCGCCATTCCATGGGCACTTCCTTACCACTTCAAGGGTTCCTGCAGGATGATGCCGTCGGTCATGGGACTGTCGGATTCGTTGAATGCGTTGGCCTTGTACTGGATGCAGAGCATTGTCAGGTTTTCCTTGCCGGTGTTTTTCAGTGCCCGTTTGCCATCGGGGGCGACCCGGATGATCGTTCCTTCGCTGACAGGGAAGATCTCTCCGTCCACCTGATAGGAACCCTCGCCGCGCAGGATGATGTAAAGTTCCTCATGTGTCTTGTGTGCGTGCAGGAAACCACTGTCCTGACCGGGAACCAGTGTCTGGAAACTCAGCTCGCTGCCTGTGGCTCCAACAGACTGACCGGCAAAAACTTTACCCTGGATCTTGAAATCAGGACCCAGAACGAGTTCGTGCTCGATGATCTCCGAGATGTTCCCTATGTTTACAGCTTTGAAATTTTTACCTTCTTTAATGGTTTTGATCGTTTTCATTATTTTGATTTTCAACAGATTGCTTTTTTACGGCAACACGGGGACGATATGCCCCCGTGTTACTGCGGCTTGTGTCTGGCCGTGGGGATATTACACGGCGCGGAAGAACTTCATCGCTTCAGTGGGAAGGATCCTGGTTGGGGATTCTGTAGCGATATTCACCCATTCACCATCCAGAGAGGAGGTCGCTTGGAGAGTGCCTTCAAACCGGACAAGGATCCCGGCAGAAGGGTCTTTCAGAATGGAAAGAGCCGGCGGATCCACCGGTTTGGATCCCACGATGATTTCCAGTTCATAAGATTTGGTGCCCAGACCGATTTTTTCGGCGTGATCCACGGTGTGTTTGCCGTTTTGTCTTTCGATCCTTTGGATGAGAGGTCTGTTGTCGTTGTCTTCGGTGGGAGTGACGGCATAGACCTGATCCAGACAGGCTTGATCCAGAGCCACGGGATCCAGTGAGGCAAAGATGCCGATGTCTTTCATCTTGGGGTCATGAGGATGAGCATCGCAGTCACAATCAACGGAAAGTTTATTCATCACATTGATGTATAGGATATTATCTCCAAAGTGATCCGCTACGCTCTGTGCCGCGGCTGCCATGGATTCCAGGAAATGATCTTGTTTGGGCAGATTTTGCCAGAGTTTATCGGGGGATTGAACTTTACCGGCTGTATGGATGTAGGTTTTGCCATTAGCAGAAGCAACGCCGATGGATTGATTTTTTAGGACACCGCCAAAACCACCCATTGCATGACCTTTGAAATGAGCCAGATTGATCATGAAATCATAATTCTTCAGGTGTGTGCCCACGATGTTGTATTTGATGTGGGTGGTGTCTTTGACCGGCAGATTGAATTCCCCGTCTGCGTCCATGATGTCCACCTTGGCGATGGCTGTGAATCCATGGTTTTTAGCAGCTTGAAGAT
>JAEENR010000151.1 GCA_016283885.1 Verrucomicrobiota bacterium | reverse complement strand
CTTGAACTCATCGGCGAACTGCTCCGGAGTGCAGTAGATGTGCGCATCGTTCATCTGCAGGGAGCGCACACGCATCAGGCCGAAAAGCTCGCCGCTCTGCTCATAGCGGTAGCAGCAGCCGTACTCGGCCAGGCGCAGGGGCAGCTCTCTGTAACTGCGCGGATACGAAGCAAATATCTTATGATGATGCGGACAGTTCATCGCCTTCAGGTAGTAGCGTTCCACCTTTTCGGTGCCGTCGGCCATCGTCTCTTTCATCTCGATGGGCGGGAACATGCTGTCGGCGTAATACGGCAGGTGACCGCTGGTCTTGTACATATTCTCGCGCGCCAGGTGCGGAGTCTTGACCCGTTCATACCCGGCGGCAAATTCCGTTTCCATGGCCAGCTTTTCGATCTCGGCAATCAGGATGCCGCCCTTGGGCAGCCACAGCGGCATACCCGGTCCCACATCTTCATCAAAAGCAAAGAGCCGCATTTCCTTACCGATCTTGCGGTGGTCACGGCGTTTGGCCTCTTCCATCATCTGGAGCCATTCTTCCAGCTCTGTCTTTTTCATGAAAGCGGTCCCGTACAGACGCTGCAGCTGAGGATTGGTCTCCTTGCCGCGATAATAGGCCGCCGCCACACGCAGCAGCTTGAAAGCCTTAATGTTACCCGTGCGCATCACATGAGGGCCGGCGCAGAGATCCATGAATTCACCATTGGTGAAAGTGGAGATCGGTTCCCCTTCGGGGATGTCGTTCAGGCGCTCCAGTTTGAACTTTTGTCCCTTTGCCTCCAGCAAGGCTTTGACTTCCTCGCGGGTCCGTATTTCTTTTTGGAATACCTGATTCTCCTTGATGATCTTCTTCATCTCCTCCTCGATACGCGGAAAGTCCTCCGGCGTAAAGCGATGATCGGGGATATCAAAATCGTAATAGAATCCTTCGTTCGTTGAGGGGCCGATATCCAGCTGCGCATTGGGCCATATCCGCATAACGGCCGCGGCCATAACGTGAGCGCAGGAGTGACGTACCCGTTCCAGATCGCTCGCACGATTGCGATCTTCCAGTGTTTTACGTGCGACTGAATGTTCTTCAGCCATAACTTGATCTTTCTGCCACCCGGCGATGCAACCTCCATGACCAATCCCCAAAACGGATGGGGTGATAACAGGCGCGACGCGCCCCACGGCGTTCAACCCGGCCGGCTCCCCCTAGTCTAGCACGAAGAGCGGCGCACAGCAACCCAGCATTCACCGGAAAGAAAATTACGGAGTTCTGTTATGATCCTCGCCTCGACCGGCGCAAAGCCGCTTTTTCAAAAACGCCGCTGCAAACAACGGTGACTCCAGTATAGCAATGAAAAACAAGATATTGAGGACAATCCCAAGAAGTTGTACATCCATCGGCATAGGAAAATCGGCACGTATTCCCTCATTGGCTTCATACTCAAAAAGAACTAATGGAAACGGGAATCCACCTGCTTTCAATTTTTTGCTGTAGGTATATACTAAATCCATATCCGTACTCACACAATAACCGATTCCAATTCCTGCTATTACCAGAGAATAGAAAAGGATCCTCCATTTTCTGATCAATGGATTTTTCTTGAGGTAACGAAATATGTCCGCGATCAATACGGCAAATGCCCATATCCACGTTATTAAAAGCAGATAGACTATCACCGCTGCCCCTATTGCAATGACAACAGGTATTATAATTATAACGAAGAGCAAAACTATGAGACCAATCAGCAATTCCCTATTCTTCCACTTTTCCTTTAGCCGGTGCAGATTTTTCTTATTTTTCTTAAAATAGAGAAATGCTCTTACACACCCAAAAATCAAAGCAAATAAAAGAATAAATGTTATTAAACCACCCATGATCCTATCTTATTTTCTATTTTTCTTTCACACAAACAGTTACTTTGATGTCACACGACCCTCCTTATTTTGAAAATGAGCAGAATTTCTGTCAAGATTTTTTGTAACTCTTTGTGACAAAAGCTATTTTGATATTTCAAAAAAACAAAAGGGACGACCGACCGGCCGTCCCCGTGTTTCATTATAAGTTCAAATCAAAGCGGTTAGAAGCGAACGCGCTCCAGGTAGTCCAGGCTTTGGGGCAGCTGTTCTTTGGGTGTGGGGCTCTCATCCTCGATAAAGTAGTAGAGCACACCGGCTTCCTGAGCGGCCTTGAGGACTCTGGGGAAGTTGACCTGACCAGTGCCCAGCACCACGTCGTTCTTGGTATCGGTACCGCCGTTGTGATTGCCTTCCACACCTTTCTTCAGGTCTTTCAGGTGCATCAGCTCCCAGCGGTTGGGATACTTAGCCAGCCAGACAGCCGGGTCTTCTCCGGGGAAGAGTGTCCACATGACGTCCATCTCGAAGGAGACATAGTTGGGATCGGTCTTCTGCATGAGCAAGTCCATGATCTTCTGACCGTTCATCCAGGGCTGGAATTCATAACCGTGGTTGTGATAGTAGAATTTGATGCCGTACTCGGCCATGACTTTGCCGGCATTGTTGAAGACTTCAGCGGCGGCGGTCGCCTGTTCGGCGTTGAAGATGCCGTTGTGCGGGATCCATGCCACGCCGGCATATTTGAGCCCCAGAGCCTGTGCTTCCTTGGCTACGCCCTCGGGATCGTCTTTGATGCGGTTGTAGTCAAAGTGTTTGCCGATCGGCACAAAGCCGAGATCTTTGACGATCTTCACATATTCCTCGGCGCTCTTGCCGTAAGTGTTATGGACTTCGATGTACTTGATGCCCAAGTTCTTGACGAAATCCATCGTGCCATCGAAATCTTTGCTGAAATAGTTGCGCAGGCTGTACATCTGCAGCCCGACATGGCCTTTGAAACAGCGGCCCTCACCCCGCAGCGGAGCGTCATCGGCCTGTATGTTCAACGATGTCAGCGCCATAGCACTGACCAAACTAAGCGATAAGAATAGTTTCTTCATACGGGAGAAATTTTACAACCCCTGCGTGTGAAGGAAAGCCTTTTTTTTATCAAACAAATCAAAGTCAAAACTTGAAAAAAACAAACGCTATGTGTTAGAATGAGTTGGCTTTGTTGGGAGTTGTATTCATTTCAGCCAGAGACGGCAAAGTCATAAAAATATATGAAAATAGAGAATAAGGGTGATGGCAATCTGGTATGTATTCTGCCGGAGCGCCTGGATGTGAACACCGCAGATACCTCCGGGGAAGAGATCATGAGCAAGCTGGAGGGCATCACTCATCTGGAGCTGGATCTTTCCAACTTGGAATACGCTTCCAGCGCGGGACTGCGAGTATTCCTGACCTGTTACCGCAAGATGACGGGACAAGGCGGCACGATGGTCCTGACCCACGTCCAGCCCAGTATTATGATGCTCCTGGAAATGACGGGGTTCACCGACTTTTTAACCATCCAGAAATAACAAAATGAAGCTGAAAAATTTTCTGATCCTGGGGGTTCTGCTGAGCTTGTGCTGGGTATGCCCGGCTCAACAGGGTATTTACAAACTGCGGGTCTGCTGGGTGCCTTCGGCACAGTTCGCCGGGTTCTTTATGGCAGAAGAAGAAGGATTCTACGCGCAGGAAGGATTGGCGTTGGAAATCAGTTATCCGCCCCGCAATGAGGAAATGTTCGACACGTTGATGGCCGAGGATGTTGATTTTGTCATGGAATGGTTCCTGTACGCTTTGGAATTCAAGGCAAAGGGCAATGATATCGTCAATGTCGCCCAGTTCCAGCGCCACACCGAAGAACTGCTGGTAGCCAAAAAATCCAGCGGTATCCAAACCGTCAAGGATATAAAAGGACGAAATATCGGGCTTTGGTTCGCGCCTCAGCTCCAGTATTCCTTTAAGGAATTCCTGAAAAGAAATGAGGTAGATGATTATCATATCTACCCCATTCTGGATAATATCACTCTGTTCCTGAACGGAGGAGTCGATGTTGTCTCGGTCATGTCCTTCAGCGAATATCACCAGATCCTCTTTTGCGGGTATAAGCCGGAGGAGCTGACCGTATTCCCGATGAAAGAGGCATTCCCCAATCTGGTCATGGAGGGTATCTACTGCCGCCGGGAAACATGGGAAAATAACAAGCAGGATGTCATCGCGCTGCGCAGAGCCACTCTGAAAGGATGGGACGCGGCTTTCAAGAATCCGGAAAAGGCACTTCAGATCGTCAAGCGCAAATGTGATGAATTAGCCGCTCTGCATAATTCCTCTAACAACCGCCAGATCTACAGAGAATGCAGCTTCGGCTACGCTCTCCAAAAAGAGATGCTGGAGAATTTCCGAAAAAATCTTCCCATCGATGGAAATGACGCACTGTTGAAAAAAGAAACTTTCCAGGAAGGGATGAATATCATGAATCTGACTGAGAATGATATCCTTTTTGAGGACTTTGCACCCCGTGATAAATAGATACTTTCTTTCAAATACATGCAGATAAAAAAATCAATCGCTTTAAAGTTCAGTCTTTGGATATGTGTCCCTCTGGTAGTTATTCTGCTTATTGTATCATTTCTGATGCTGTATGTGATCAACAAGCAGCTGGGACGATACCTGGACAAAAACGCGCTGGCGGTCGCGGCTGAAACAGCCAACCACCTGGACAAGATTTTCTTACAAACACAGGGTTTGGGTCATCTGATCGCGGACGGTCTGGAAACAACACCCCGAAGGATAGATGAAATGCAGACCTACACCAAAAATCGTCTGACCAGCGTCCATCAGTATTGCGAAGAAATCATGGGGATCTGTGTCGCGTATATGCCCGGCATGCAGGGCGGTGATCCTAATTACAACATGTATATCCACCTTTTGGACGGTGAGAATTTCAACTTCATGGAATGGCACAACGAAACCATAGACTATCAGCGGTACCAGAACTGGTTTCTGCTTCCAACCATAAAAAATACGAACTGCTGGATAGATCCATTTGCCTCGTTCAATGG
Source organism: Verrucomicrobiota bacterium (assembly GCA_016283885.1). GTDB lineage: Bacteria > Verrucomicrobiota > Verrucomicrobiia > Limisphaerales > UBA1412 > UBA1412. The sequence continues at coordinate 2,260 of JAEENR010000151.1, read as the reverse complement.
AAAACTTCTCTGTTCATACAGTGTCCCGTTCTACCAGACCATAGACGGGAAACGGGATATGGGCGGCGTGCTCGTGCTGGATTATGAGGTCAACTCGTTCGTCAATTACCTGAAAGAATTGAAACTGCCTATAGGCAATCAAAAATGCACGACCTGCCTGATGAATCCTTTTGGACTGATCATTGCCTCAACGGAACCAGAGTATATCATGAACGAAACACTCTTCTCGCTCTGTGAAACGGAAAACGGGATCGATCCGAAGGATTTTGAAGCCGCGCGCACTATTTTCGGACGCAATAACGAGACAGATATGCCCTCCGGCAGCGGAAAACAGACCTTTAAACACACACGCATCCTCAAAGGAAAACCCTGCGACGTGTATTATCAGACCTGCATGAACAACTGGGTGGTCGCCGTGGCGGTGCCCACTGACTGGCGAGAGACCACTCTGCTGCCCATCTTTACCAAAGTCACTCTGACGGTGCTGGGACTTATTTTGCTGCTGGCATGCGTCATTTTCATCGTCTGCCACCACATCAATAAACCTCTGGTCAAGCTGGCAAAAGCGGCGGAATCGGTCGGCGAAGGCAATTTCGACACGGTTCTGCCTGAATACGACAGTGAGGATGAGATATCCCAGGTGACAAAGTCATTCGGAAAGATGCAGACCGAGCTGAAGGATTATATCAGCAAGCTGGAAAAATCCATCACCATGCGTGAACGCACGGAAGGTGAACTGAATACGGCCAAGTCCATTCAGAAAGATCTGCTGCCGCATATCCTGCCGCCGTTCGACTACTATGACAATATCATCGGAGCGGCAGACCTGATCCCGGCTCACGGCGTGGGCGGCGATCTTTATGACGCTTTCCCCGTGGACAAGGATCATCTGGCGATCATCATCGGCGATGTCTCCGGCAAAGGTGTCCCGGCCGCGCTGTTCATGGCCGTGACACAAACGCTCCAGCGCAATATCGGCACGGGGCAGACTTCACCGTCGGCAATGGTCTCGCAGCTGAACCAAATCCTGGCATCCAATCACGAAACGAATCTGTTCGTGACCTACTGGGCCGGCATCCTGAATGTCCACACAGGCGAACTGCATTACACCTGCGCGGGACATAATCCGCCGCTCATCCGCCACGCGGACGGCTCCGTGACCGCGCTGCGGGAACGCCACGGCCCGCCCATCGGGATCCTGCCCAACAAGAAATACACCGAGGAGAAGAGACAACTCCAGCCGGGTGATATGATCATCTGCTACACGGACGGTGTGACCGAGGCAACTAACGCCAAGATGGAAATGCTGGGTGAAGAAAGATTGATCCAAACGATCTCCGATCCCAAGATAGACAATCCTCAGCTGATGCTGATCACCGTTCGTGATGCCGTCTTTGAATTCACGGGCGATACCGAACAGTTTGATGATGTCACCATCATGATCACGCAGTTTGTTAAAAACTCCGGTCAGAAATAACCCTTCGATCGGAAAAGCAAAAGAGCCGGATGCGCGTCCGGCTCTTTTTGTACACACTCCCAAAATCTATTTCGCCCCCGCTTCGGATAGACTCTGCTCGTAGGCCTCCCATTCTTTCTGCGCCTCCGCGTTAGGAGCTATCCACTCTATTGGAACAAAATAAACTCTATCAGGTCCCCCTGAAAAAGTAGCCGCCGGATATTTCCCTTGAAAGATTCTGTTTGGATCACATAGAATCAAAGCAATATTCGTTATTTCATTTTTTTTAAAATCCTTTTTTTGATCCATTAGTTGACTCCACAAAACAATATCAGGATTTAAATAAAGATATTTAGAATTCTCTCTGAACTTTTCAATTCTGCCTGCAAAAGTATAATCAGATTCTTGAATTTTTTCAAACAAGGTTTTTTTTATTAAAAAAAGATTTAAGAATTCATTTGTGTTAACATTGTTTAGTTGTTCACTTCCATTTAAAACATCCTGAAGTGTATAAATAACAGCTTTAAGTTGAGCAGAACCAATAGTATATTCTTTTTCTTGTTGATGTATGGATTCCATCGTTAATACTCTGTACTCTTCTAAACAAATCAACCCTATGAAACCTAATATGATTATTGCAAATACTGCTAATAAAATATACGCTGCCTTAAAGAGAATTTTCAATATGTGCTTTAGCTTTTGCATATTTTATTATTCTTTTAAGAATCGAATACTTCCATCCGCATAAGCCATTATGCGGATTTTTTCCTTGTTATTATTAAACACTTCTTCAATAACAACAAA
>JAEENR010000150.1 GCA_016283885.1 Verrucomicrobiota bacterium | reverse complement strand
CTGTTTCCCTGCTTGAGGCTCGCCAAAGCCCGTGTCGAAGGAAACACGAAGAGCCACCCCAAGATGGGGCGTTCTTACAGTTTCGGTCTTCGACACTAAAAATTGGCGATTTCAAGCAAGACCTAATTGTCTTTACGCTAAAGCGTTAAAACTATGTAATTTACTTATTTATGTTCTTTTCCCATTCCTCGGTGGAACGTACCGTCGAGGAACGACCAGAACAAAGTAGCAGATATTTGTCCATCCCGCAAGGCCGATATTCAGAAACCACAGGTCAAACACTGACAACACGAAAAAATAAAAGAAAAATTTAGAATTTTATTTGCAAAAGAGAACTTTATGAGGTAGATTGAAAGTGTGCAAGGTGCTGTAACACCTCGCACAGTTGGACGGTCTTAATACCGTCTAACCATCAGCAAAATGCTGATAATTAGGATGATTGCTACAAGAGCGTGAATATCTTCGGTAATCATTCTTTTTTTTGTCACCACCTTTCCCTTATAGGTATTCATCTTTCCCAATCATTTTTGAAATTGGTAATAATGTTCCCAGAAAAGGTATGACAAATGAAAACAAAGACCCTCACACCGAGCCTTCACCCGCAACAGGTTGATTTTAGATTATTTGCTGAGGAATATCAAATTTTTATTATGACAGGATCAACAAGATAAACAGGATTTTCATTTGTGTTTATCCTCGTCCACCCGTGATTCTTTCAACATCATTCCTTGTTGTGGGTATCCATCCAGATGGTGACGGGGCCGTCATTGACCAGGGAGACCTGCATATCCGCGCCAAACTCCCCGGTCGGGACCGGTTTGCCCGTCAGCTCTTCCAGCTTGCGGATGAACGCTTCATAAAGCGGAATGGCCACGGCGGGCAACGCGGCACCGGTATAACCGGGACGGTTTCCCTTTTTGGTGCTGGCAAACAGGGTGAACTGGCTCACGACCAGGATCTGTCCGTCCACATCACTCAGGGCCAGATTCATCAGCCCTTTTTCATCGCTGAAGATCCTCATCCGGGCGACTTTGCCGGCCAGCCAGTCCACATCCTCCGGGGTGTCATCGGGCGCTACGCACACCAGCACCAGCAAACCTTTGCCGATCTGCCCTTTTACCTGACCGCCGATGCTGACACCGGCTTGTGAAACTCTTTGGATAACTGCTCTCATTTTTTGAATAGGGTTTGAAACAAAAAATTTCCTTCCGATCTCCCCGGTCCATGCCGGATAAAATCAGAAGGAAATTTTTTAAGCGACCGCTACATCCATCTCTGAAGCTGTTCCTTCAGGATGCCCAGAATGATGATCAGCACAGCCATGATGGAACCGCCGGCGATCACGCCCGAAGCGATCGGAAAATTGAATTCTTCCGTGAAAGATTTCTTGGTGCGTTTGCCCACTTCCACGATCAGCGCGCCGATCGCGAAAAGCAGACCGTAATACCAGTGGAACGTCCAGGACAAGCCCAGAGCCGTTGGAGCCGGCAGGAATTTCTTGGTCTTGGGCCAGAAATACATGACCAGCGTCAGAATGATGCCCACTGCCAGACCGATCCCGATGGACCATAACTGGATGGGATGCATGTGACTTAAACCGCCGCTCATCGCCTCGGCTACGGCCTTCCAGGTCTGTCCGCCGGGAGCCGGGAACTGTGTTCCGCCCAGCTCGACCTTTTTCACCATCAGCTGGAAGCCCAGCACCGAAAAGATCGTGCCGGAGAAAATGCCCAGGAACTGCGCCAGGAACTGTTTGCGCGGGTTCGCGCCCAGCAGATAACCGCTCTTGATATCCGTGAGCAAGTCCGCGGAGGCCAAAGCCGCGCCGGCCGCGATATTCGCGCTGGCCAGGTTCAGATCCACCGCGCCGGGTCCCGGAGGCGTGATCGCGCCGTAAGTCAGCTGCACGACCTTGCCCATCGCGCCCGTGGGGGTGATATCCGTCTCACCCGTAACACGCGAGGCCACCAAAGCCAGGAAGAAAGTCATCACCACCGCCAGAGCCGAAGCCCACCAGGCCATGCCGAAGGTGCAATGCGCCAGGATCGCCAGCGCCGTAAAACCGACCACCTGACCGATCACGAACCAGGACATCGGCGCTTCCAGCTTGTCAATGATGCTCTCCTCCTTCTTCTTGGAGGAAAACAGGCTGCCCAGCGAAGAAAATGAATTCAAAATGCTGCGCCACTGCAGCAGGAAAGAAAGGATGCCGGCAGCCACCATGCAGGACGCGCCGCCCCACAGCGACCATTGGACCAGTTCGCGGTAGCTGGCTGTTTCCGAAACCAGGTTCAGGCTTTGGATATACGGAATAAAAATACACCAGCAGAGCGTTCCGCCAAAAAGCATACTCAGGGAAACACGCGTTCCGGTGATAGCACCCGCGGCCAGAAAGATCGGATCCCAGGAAAGCTCCACCGTGCGGTGCTGCCAGACTTCCGGAAGCAGCTTGTTATTGACCCAGGTCACCAGCTTTTCCAGATTCCACATCCCTTCCTTGATCAGATCCATACCGGTCATCAGGAATTGGCTGAACGCGGCTACGACCGCGCCCGCCAGCAGAGCGATACCGGCCCGGATCCCCTTCTCACCGCCGGAGGAATGCAGCACGTTCAGTGTTTCGGCCGCCGCGGTACCTGTGGGGAACGGCAGCTGCTCCACATTGATCATCTGGCGCTTCATCGGGATGGCCATCGTCACACCCAGCACCGCCATGAAGAAGACCCAGCACAGCAGCAGACCGGTATTCATCGTCTCTCCATGGATCATCACCAGCGCGGCAAACGCCGAGACCAGTGTACTGCCCGTGGAATAACCGGAGGAACTGGCCGCCGACTGCATACAGTTGTTTTCCAGAATGGTCATCGGCTCTTTGGTCCATCCCATTTTCTGGAAAGCCGTCCACAAAGTGTAAGAAAGGATGCAGGCCGTCAGCGTCACACCGAAGCCCCAGCCCGATTTCAATCCGATATAAAGATTTGTAATGGAAAGGATACTGCCTAGAACCGCGCCCGTCACAACAGCCCGGACGGTAAGCTGTTTCATGGAGTCTCCACGATAAACTTGTTCGTACCACTGGCGTTCTATCTCTTCAGGAGTACCAACAAACTTCTGTTTAGGGATACAATACTCTTTCATGTATCAGGGAGCATTATAGACCGTTTGACCGCGCCAAACAATAAAAAAGCATGATGCTCTATCCTGACATGAGGATAAAAGCATTCTTACTCCTTTGGAACAAGCGGATTATTGATTCTGAGGCGTTTCCGCGGTAGGCGCGGGCGATTCAGACTGTTCTCCTTCTTCCGGAGCGGGTTCTGTCCGTTTATAAGCATCCGCGGACAATCCCAGACGCACCCGAAGAGCATCCGCCAGCAGCGGTTCGTTCTCATCGGCCAGCTGCAGGAACTGCCTGAGAGCTTCCTCGCGCATACTCTGGAACGGCGGCAGACCGATACGCTCCTGCACGGACTTGTCATCATTGGTGGCCGAGTCGAATTTCTTCCAGACCTTCACCGCCATAGCGGCATAGCCGGTGGCCTCCTCCTCCTGATCCAATGCCAGCGAGTAAAAGGAGCTTTCCAGCAGACCTTCCACGATGCCGCGTACACGATCCGGTGAATTGTCGCCAATATCCTCTTCAACACGTTCCACTACAAACTCATCCAGGGCGATCTTGTCCGGTGTGGAAGTAGGATCCCCCGTCAGCAGAGCCTGATCGGGATAGAGTTCGGCAAACTCCTTGAAATACTTGGCGGATTCGCTGATGCGGTTGTAGCTGTAGAGGAAATAAATGGCGTCTTTCAGGAAATTCTTGTGTGCCTTGAGGATATGATCCCGGTATTCCGGATCCTGCTCGGCAAACTCACGGTATGCTTTGTCGGTATTGGGGATCGCGTCCAGATTGCAGCGCACTTCATACGTTTTGCTGAAAGGATTTTCCACCAGACGGCCCCGATGGAAGGAAAGCAGCATCGGCTGATAAATGGCTCGTCTCAAAGGCATCAGATCATCTTTTGGATCGCACTTCTCCAGTCCTACGGAAGCCCAGTAAATGGCATGAGCTTCGGGCAGTCTCCACTCCAGAGGCCCAAACTTGTCATCCACCTTCTTCATCATGACCGGATCGAGCTTATATTCCTCCTTCATGCGGCGGACAGTTTCCTTTTGTTCATCCGTGGTCGGGTTTAGGATAGCATCCCAGTCCACTTTCTTGCCCAGGAGATCTTCCATTTCCTTTGCCCAGAAAGTTTTATAATAGGCATGGCAGTCATCCAGATAGTATCCGATCTTGTGCTGATACAACCAGGCCAGCTCCCGGTACATATCCGGGCTCTTGGGATTATAGATCAGCCCCTCATCGCGCAGCATCTTGATGCCGGCATAAACCCAGTGCCAGCGCTGAGACGGGTCGCTGAACTTGATGGAAATGTTGTAAGCCAGATTCCATGCCTGCCAGTCCCAGACGGCGGCAAAAGTCGGTTCCAGTTTAGTGATCCAGTCGGCCAGCTGGATGGTCTCGAAATAACGATCCTGATCGCCCAGGTCCGTCATGCGGGTCCACAACACATTGACGATCAGTCCTCTGAATCCGCCCAGCGCCACGGTCGTAAAGGCCAGCATCGGCGGCGCGTTATCCAGCACGGCCAGACGGGTAAGTCCCATCTCGGACCGCTCGCGGTTGATGGTTTTCTGCAAAAAATGACATGTGGACAACGCCGCGATCACGATGGCGGCCGTCACAACTTTGACCAGCTTTGAATTCATACTAGCCCCGGCCTCCTTTCACTAAAGCCAGCTCTCTTCGGGTAAAACAATACATCCCCAGCGCGGCAAAAAGTCCGCCCATTATCACAACGACCTGCAGCACAGCCCGGATCAGCATTCCCCAGGTCACAGTCCGACCGGAGCTCAGCAGCTCCACCGGCGAGAATCCGCGCACGATATCCGTCACATTCTTCAACCCCTTGAAAATGAATACCGAAACATGGTCCAGGGTCGTCTGTTTCTCTATCTTGCCCGTTTCGTGATCCACTCCGGTCACACCGCCTTCCTCGATCACCTGCGTCATCGTTCCGGTGGAAAGTCCCAGGATCAGAACGAACGCCGAGAAGAACGCCGCCACCGGGAAGGAAAGGAAACTGGAAGCCGAAAGCCCGACAGCCGCCAGCAGTCCCAGCCAGCAGAACAGGATCGAAAGCCCCTTCACATAATTGATGAAGAAACCGCCCTGACGATAGAGTATCTCCAGACCATCGTTCATATCGAAAAAGAAAGTATCATTCTGATCATTGATGAAGCGCACCTGCACAAACCCCTTTTCATCTATCAGATTGGGAGGCACTTCTATCTCCTGCGAGACGTTGGGAGTCATCATGATCACCGTGCGCCATGCCTGCGGTGAATTCATCGGCCCCACCTCCCACATCATCGGGAAGGAACGGGTATCCTCGAAAGTAGAGGTATGGCTCATGGCAATGAATTTTGTTTTCAGGTACAGCGGCTTGTCTTTCAAGCGGTTGGCCGCCAATCCCAGCGGGATGTTCCAGACTCTCATATGACCTTCGGGAACGAGCTGATACTGATACTTCAGCATTTCACGTATCTGCTTTTTCAGCTGCGCCTTATCTACTTCACCCTGAGTAGTGCCTTCGGTCATCTTCTGCTGGAAGATCTTTTCCACATCCTCTGTCAAGTCCACCGGAGCCTCTTTCGCGGAACCTCTCGCCACAAAAATCTCATTTTGAAGGACATGTTTCTGTTTTTCATTCAGCCTGACGGAACGGTACTGGAGCAGTCCCAGGATCACTCCCCCGGCAAGGGCCAGCAGCAGCGCGTTGATGGTCATCACGCCCAGCCATTTGCCGAACCATATCTTCCAGCGGGAGACCGGTTTGACCACCAGCATCTGGATGCGGCAGTCCTCGATGTCCCTGGCCAGCAGACTGCACGAAAGCCACAACGTGGAAAGCGCCAAAGTCGTCACCGTCAGCCCCAGAGAATAAGTCAGCAGGATCTGGACGAATCCGCGTGCCGTTCCATCATCCTTGAGCAGAAGCGGTAAAGCGGACACCGCTAAAACCAGAAACACTGCCAGCAGCGCCACGATCTTGAACCGAAAGGCCGATTTGACAGTAAGTTTCGCTATGGCATAGATCGGCTTCATTTATTTCTCCTTTTTACCCAGCAGACCGGAAAGCTTTTCATTGGCTTTGCTCATATCCTTTTTATTCTCAGCGGCCGGCGCAGCCGGTTTCGGAGCCGGGGCAGCCGGTTCCGTCTTGCTCAGCAGCGTTTGCAGTCGCTTGGATATCTCTTCTTTCGTTTCCTTTTGGACCGGAGCCGGTTCTGTCGGCTGTTCAACCGGTTTCGAGCTGCTCAGTCTTTCCAGGATGCGGTCTTTCTTAGCGGATCCGCCGCCGCTGCGCAGATACTCGGCCACATTCCCGCCGGAGGTCGCGCCCGAAGTCTCTTTGTCGCTGGAACGAGCCTTGCGCACCACATCCAGGAAGTAGCTTTCCAAATTCTGTGTAGGTGAATCCACCAAAACATCTTGCGCACCTTTATCCAGATCCGCTCGGATGATGCTCAAAACCTTTTCCAAAGTCTCGCGCCCCAACACCGGAGTCGTGATGCGCAGGCGGTCCGGTGTGGAAAGCAGCTCTTTCAACGTGCCGATAGCCTGGATCTTGCCGCCGTAGTAGATCACCACCCGGTCGCAGACATCTTCCACATCCGCCAGCAAGTGACTGCTCAGGATGACCGTCTTGCCCCGGCGCGCCAGTTCGATGATCAAGTCCTTGACCTCCCGGCAGCCGATGGGATCCAGCCCCGAAGTCGGTTCATCCAGGATGACCAGATCCGGATCATTGATCAGTGCCTGAGCCAGACCGATGCGGCGCTGCATACCTTTGGAGAACTCGCCCACTGTTCTGCGTCGAACCTTATCCAGCCCAACCATTTCCAGAAGCTGTTCCGTGCGTTGTCTGCGCTCGCCGGAGGTCAGATCGAACAAACTGCCGAAAAAGTCCAGCGTCTCCGCGCTGTCCAGATAGCGGTACAGATAAGATTCTTCCGGCAGATAACCGATCCTCCGCTTGGTGGCGACATGGCGGGTCGAATGACCAAAAACTTCGATATGGCCGCGCGTGGGGTTCAGCAGACCCAGCAGCAGCTTGACCGTGGTGGACTTGCCCGATCCGTTAGGTCCCAGAAGCCCAAAGACTTCTCCCCGCCTCACCTCAAAGCTGACATTATTGACAGCATGAGCCTTGGGACGTCCCCAGAAATCCTTAAAGACCTTTACCAGACCCTGTACCGAGACAACCGTTTCCGCTGTCGTGTTTGATTCAACTTTTGTTTCGTCCACTATCGCCGCCGAACTCATACCGCAGAGCATACCCCGAACCGCCCCCGGTTTCAATCCAATTCATAACGCAACAACGCATTGTTTGGTTGAATCCCAACTTTTTTCTTTCAGAATAGGAGTGTCCAGAGGATAATAGAGGCGGTTTATGGATGGAGTAGGAATAGCCAAGTGTTTAGACTGTGTTCGCAAGACCGCGGAAGAAGCCGGAAGTTTGATTTACGCGAACTGGCGACTGCCCAAAACAGTGAACGAACTGAAACAGCACGATATCAAGCTGAAGCTGGATGTGGAGACGCAGCAGCTCATCACCCGCCGTCTGCTGGATGCTTACCCGGATTTCGCTCTGTTTGGCGAGGAAGGTCAAACCGGCGATGCCAAAGCCGCTTACCGCTGGGTGGTAGATCCGATAGACGGAACGGTCAATTTCGCTTTTGATATCCCTCATGCCTGTGTTTCGATCGCGCTGCAGGAACGCACCGGCTCCGGCAGTTATCAAACCATCCTCGGCGCGATCTATGATCCTTTCTGCCGCGAGATGTGGACCGCGACCACTCATGATCCGGCTCGCCTCAACGGTGAGGAGATCCATGTCAGCAGCCGTTCTTCCCTCAGTGAAACCGTTGTTTCTGTTGGTTTTGCCAAATTACAGGCCAATCTGAACCTTTCCATGAACGCGATGATGAAGCTGACCTCGCACGTGCGCAAGATCCGCATCATGGGTTCCGCCGCGCTGGATCTGGCTTATGTGGCCAGCGGCCGTCTGGATATGTATCTGGAAGCCGGTGTGCGCCTGTGGGATATCGCCGCGGGCGGATTCATCCTGGAGCGCGCCGGAGGCAGTTTCCACCGCATCCTGATCCCCAACGGTGAGCCGGAAACCTACAAGCTCATCGCGAGCAACGGTTTGTTCCTGGATGAGCTGAAGGATTATCTGGGCACATCCTTCGAGTAGAAAACCTTTTTCCATGAGCAGAGACTACGTTTTACACACCTCGCAGAAGTCTTCGTGTCATCAGGTGGACTACGCCTCTGAGCTCAATGAACAGCAATACACGGCCGTGACCTCCGGCGATGGAGACGCGCTGGTCATCGCGGGTGCCGGAGCCGGCAAGACACGCACCCTGATCTACCGGGTCGCCTGGCTGCTGGAAGAAGGTGTGCAGCCGGAATCTATTCTTCTGCTGACCTTTACCAACAAAGCCGCGCGGGAAATGATGGATCGGGTACGCCAGCTGACCGGCGGCGACTGGGGACGGCTGTGGGGCGGAACTTTCCACTCCATCGGACGGCGGATCCTGATCCCTTACGCGGAACGGCTGGGATTCCAAAGCAACTTTCTCATTCTGGATCGCCCCGATTCCAAAGAACTGCTTTCGGCCTGCATCAAAGATGCCAAGATCGAAACCAAAGGCAAACAATTCCCCAAGCCGGATGTCCTGCTGGAAATGTTCAGTGCCGCGCTGAATCTCTCTGTGTCTCTGGAAGAACTGATCGAAGACCGATACTCCACTTTCAGTGAAAAGACCGATCAGATCCGCCAGGTCTATGACAGCTACACCCAGCGGAAACTGAAGCAGAACAAGATGGATTTTGACGATCTGCTGACTCTGCCCGTCCGGCTTTTCAAAGAAAACCCCGATATCCTCAAAGTTTACCAAAACCGCTTCCGTTATATCCTGGTGGATGAATACCAGGACACGAACCAGCTGCAAAATGAACTGGTGGAAATGCTTTCGGCTCAGCATGGCAATCTGATGGTCGTGGGCGATGACGCTCAGAGTATCTATTCCTGGCGCGGTGCCTGTTTCAAAAACATCCTGGAATTCACGGATCGTCATCCCGGTGCCAAAAAATACCTGATCGAGAAAAATTACCGCAGCACCAACCCCATTCTGGAGACAGCGAATGCCAGCATCGCCAACAACATCCATCAATTCCAGAAAACCCTTCAGGCCGTCCGCACTTCGGACACGATGCCCGCGCTGGTCTCCTGCTCCAACGGCTACACTCAGGCCGAATTTATCGCCCAGCGTGTCACGGAACTGCACGCCGCGGGCACTCCGCTTCATAAAATGGCCGTCCTCTACCGTGCGCATCATCACGCCATGGAGCTGCAAATGGAACTGCGCAAGAACGGCATCCCCTTTATCATCACCAGCGGCATCCGCTTCTTTGAACAGGCGCATATCAAGGATATCACCTCATTTCTGCGGATCGCCTACAGCCCGGCGGATGAAGTCGCTTTCAAGCGGCTGGTTCTGAAACTGCCAGCCGTAGGATCTGTCGCCGCGGATAAACTCTGGAAACTCTTTGCCGGTTCGGAATGGCCGGAAAGCCTGACCGCCGGTTTTGAACGCTGCGCGCCGAAAGTCCCTGCCAAGGCCAAAGAAGGCTGGGAAGAATTTTTCAAGACCATGAAGTCCATCGATCCGGTGGAGCACAGTCTTTCGGTGGCGGAAATGATCCGCAGATGTCTGGAAGGCTGCGCGGAGGACTGGATGCGCGCCGAGTACGACAACGCGGATATCCGTCTGGACGATATCAGACAGCTTTCCATCTACAGCGAGAAATTCGAGTCACTGGATGATTTTCTGAGCGATATGGCGCTCCAGACCAACATGGACGGTGAGACCGCCAACCTGACCAACACGGAACAGGAAGACGCTCTGAATCTTTCCACCATCCACCAGGCTAAAGGCTTGGAATATGATGTGGTTTTTGTCATCATGCTGTGCGAGGGGATGTTTCCCAGTTACCGCTCGATCGAAAACCCGGACTCACTGGAGGAAGAACGCCGTCTTTTCTACGTGGCGCTGACCCGCGCAAAAGATGAGCTTTACCTGGTCTGGCCGCGTCTGCGGAACGCCATGGGACAGTTCGAGCGGCAGCTGCCTTCCCGCTTCATCAAAGAGATCCAGTCCGAAAATCTGCTGGAAGAATGGAACCTGCTCCCGGAATATGAACGAGCCGCTCTTGCCAAAGATTCCGGTGACGAAGAAGACGAGGATTATTCCAACGGAAACGAGGACTCTCCTTTTTGATCATTTTTAAATTTTAAATCATTACAAAAAACAGATATGGCAAATTCAAAATACAGTACGACTCCGGTCGTGACAGACAAAATGCCGCCGGGCATCCCCTACATCATCGGCAACGAAGCCGCGGAACGCTTCTGCTACTACGGGATGCGAGGCATCCTGGTCGTTTACATGACCAAGTATCTCATGGACGCGCAGGGCAATCTGGACTGCATGACCGAAGAAGTGGCCAAGGGCTGGTATCACTTTTTCATGGCGCTGATCTACTTCACGCCGTTCCTGGGAGCGATCCTGTCCGACATTTTCTGGGGCAAGTACAAGACCATTCTGAACCTCTCCCTGATCTATACTCTCGGCTGCGCCGCGCTGGCTTTGAATCAAACACGTCTGGGACTCTTTCTGGGACTGACCCTGATCGCGATCGGCTCCGGCGGCATCAAGCCGTGCGTTTCGGCCAACGTAGGCGACCAGTTCGGCAACAAGAACGCCCATCTGCTTTCCAAGGTGTTCGGCTGGTTCTATTTTTCAGTGAATGCGGGATCTCTCCTGTCCATGGCGATCACACCGGTCCTGCTGGAGCGCTTCGGTCTGCACTATGGCCCCAGAGTCGCTTTCGGGGTTCCGGGACTTTTCATGCTGGCGGCAACGATCATCTTCTGGATGGGGCGGTATAAGTTCGTCCATGTTCCCCCCAGCGGTATCGCATCTTTCCGGGAGACCTTCTCTATCGCGAACCTGAAGATCATCCGCAACCTGCTCTGGATCTTCCTGCCCATTCCTCTTTTCTGGTCTCTGTTCGATCAATCCTCCTCCGCGTGGATCTTCCAGGCTTCACGCATGGACCTGCACTTTTTCGGGTATGAGCTGCTCCCGGCGCAGACCCACATTTTCAATCCGCTGCTGGTGCTGATCTTCATCCCTATTTTCAATTACGGTCTTTATCCGGCGCTGAATAAACTTTTCAAGCTGACTCCTCTGCGCAAGATCGGCATCGGTATGTCCATCACGGCAGTATCCTTCCTGATGGCCGCACTCATCGAACACTGGATCGTTGACCTGGGCGAAAAGCCGACCATCTGGTGGCAGGTGCTGGCTTATATGTTCCTGACGACTTCGGAGGTCATGGTCTCCATCACTTGTCTGGAGTTCTCTTATACCCAGGCGCCCAAGAAGTTGAAATCCCTGATCATGGCCATTTACTACCTGAGCGTGACCGCGGGCAACCTTTTCACTTCGCTGGTCAATTTCTATATCAACGATCCGGTCACCGGCCAGAACAAGCTGGGTCCCGTGGAATACTATATCTTCTTCGCGATCGCGATGGTCTGCGCCAATATCCTGTTCGTCTTCATTGCGGCCCGCTACAAAGAAACACCTCAAAACGAAGCTCTTAACGCGTAAAATATCAGACGGCTGCATTAAATTATCTTGAGCGGTATTGATCTATGCACGAATTCATCCAACAGATATTAGGATTTCTGGGGAGTGCCCTGTCGTACACCCAGCAAGCGCTGGATCTGCTGGAAAGCACACTGAGTCATTCCTCTCCGCTGGAACATTTTGGCGCGATCACAGCCGCCATTACCGGTGTGCTGGCGGCCCGGTCCAAAAAAATCGATGTCTTCGGCATCCTGGTTCTGGGCTTTGTCACGGCCGTGGGCGGCGGCTCCATCCGTGACCTCTGTCTGGACACCCGTATGTGGTGGATAGACGCGCCCTCCTTTACCATCGCCATCCTGATCACCTGTCTGATCACGTTCTTCCTGGCACGGCTGACCCGGCTCCAGCACCGGAAACTGTTGGACATCGCGGATGCCTTTGCCATGGCGCTCTTTACCGCGCTGGGCACCTGGAAAGCGCTGAAATTCGGAACAGACTATGTCAATTCGATCATGATGGGTGTCATCACCGGTGTGGCCGGCGGCATCATCCGCGACGTACTGCTGGGCACCATCCCCAACGTGCTGAGGCCGGGCATCTATCTTTATGCCACGGCTTCGGTCTGCGGCTCCATCGTCTTTGTCTGCTTCGACGCTTTCGGCATCCCCTATAAGTGGACCGTGAGCATCTGCATCATCCTGGCGCTCCGACTTTCCGCTATCCACTGGAAACTCTCTCTGCCGGAGTATTATGACACAGATGAGATCTCACCGCAAAACCCCTCCTGAGCACTTTCTTTCAAAGAAAATGACAAAAAACGGCTCCATTCCATTGACGAAGCCGTTTTTTTTGCTATTGTAAAGGCAGCTACTGTGCTGGGGGCGTACTGGTTTCGATCCGGGCAACGCGTCGGCGGTGGCATGCCGAGGATGGTACGTTGGCCTCGTTAATCATCGGACCGAAACAATAAATGCTAACGAAGAATTAGCTCTCGCGGCATAGTTCCGCGACGTCTCACCTCTGACACCTGCTGCGGGGTCGAGGCGTCAATAGCAGGTGTAGGAATGGGCTGGAGCGGGCGCGGCCTTGACTGAAAACAGATTGCTGCCGGCTGCCGTATGTGATTGCTGGCCAGAAGGTGAACACATACCTAAGAATCTCTTCTGGACAAGCATGTAGTCACTTCCGGTAAATTATCCGGAGACGCGGGTTCAACTCCCGCCGCCTCCACCAGCCAACATTATGAGAGACCAGAGAGCTTCTAATCTGTACCTGCTTATTGTTCCGTATTATTATTCTCTGTTTTCTCCGGTTCCAGGGTCAAATGCACCCTCTCACTGACCAGAGAACGTCCATTACAGCGCACGACCACATAATAACTGCCCGCGTCCTCCGGCTTTACCTTCTCGATCGTATAACTGGACCCCGTCGCGCCCTTGATAGAATTGCCGGCATGCTTCCACTGATAAGTGAATGTACTCAAAGGCACCTTGAAACTCTCCTCCTTCAGCACCTTGTCGGGCGAATCCGAAACCTGATATAAAAGCACACGGAACCCGCAGCCTCGGTCTCGTTGATGAGGAGTCCCGCTGCCTCGCGCCGCGGACCGGCAATAACGGGCAAAATGACACCAGCCTCCGCCGCGCACCACACGCAGTTTATCCTTATACCCCGGAAACCAATCCTGGCACCATTCCCAAACATTTCCGTGCATATCGTATAATCCCCAGGCATTCGGCTGCTTCTGCCCTACCGGATGAGTCGTTTCACCACTGTTGTTCGGATACCAGCCAACAGGTTCCAAACCGGGACAAGGCTTGTCCCAATGCTCATCCAGGATATTTTCCCCATTATTGAAAGCCGTAGTCGTTCCCGCCCGACAAGCATATTCCCAAAGAACCTCCGGTGGAAGACAATATGCATACCCATCCGGCAATCGGCCTGCTTCTTTTTCCAGAGTCGTCAGCTTCGCGCAGAAATTGGTCGCGTCACTCCAGCTGACATTATACACCGGATAATCATCCCCGACTCCATATTCCTTGGCCGGATTGGTGCCCATAACTGCCATGTACAGCGCCTGAGTGACCTCATATTTCCCTATCCAGAAACCTCTTGAAATATCTATGCGATACCGTACCTCATCCGGCCAACGTCCTATTTCATTGGTAGGCGATCCCATAGTGAATTTTCCCGGTTTGATCCAGATCATATCCATGAAAACACTGGATCCCCCCTCAGCCTTGACGGAAAAAGTCACACTGCTTCCTTCAGCAACCGTTTGATCCTGAGGCTGATCAGTGATTTTAAAGTCCGTCTCGGCCCAGACCAGCACCGCAGCAAATACCAGCCCCAGCATCCCAAGCGCTATCTTTTTCATATTCATATCATTCTTATTGTCAATCGGTCTAAAAATCAGAACCAGCTCTCTCTAAAGACCTTCTATTTCCCGTCCAGAGACCGCATGCAAAGATTTTGACAAATTCTTCATAAGAATGCAAGACGTTCTCTAAACCCCACACTGTCTCCGCATTGCCTCAAAAAAGCGCATATTATCTTGGAAGTTATTATCTTCTTGATTTTTTCTGTCTCAGAGACATATTATTTGTGGGATTTTCGCGCGGCATCTGTGCGACATTAGCTGATAAGTAGTCAACATCATCGGGATGATCAGAACGAATCTATTTTTAAGAAAGATCCGTCTTTCTGTTTGGAGTGTCATTTTTGTGCTGTTATTTGTTTTTTGCGCAAATAACGTGTCTGTGTGCGTATATGGCGCGGACGGCAACTCCAAAGCAAAAATCATAAAAGTCGGCTTTTTTGAATTTCCAGGCTACCACGAACAGGATGAGAACGGGGTCCGTTCCGGATTCGGTTACGACATATTACAGGAGCTGTGTCCCTATACCGGCTGGGAATATGAGTATATCGGTTACGAGGATGGCTGGTCCCACATGGTGGATATGCTGGATTCCGGCGAAATCGAACTGCTCAGCGGTATAGAGAAAACCACGGAAAATCTGGAGTATTTTGATTTTTCACGGCATCCGCTGGGAATGGGCTGTACCATCCTGACTTTCAAAGAAGGACAGAAGAAATATCAGCCCGAGGATTATAAAAACTGGCACCATCTTCGTGTGGGAATGATCCTGAACAGCAGCTGGAATGAGATTTTCCATAAGTTCACGGTAAGACATGAGTTCTACTATACTCCGGTTTATTTTGAAAATGTCAAAGAGATGGAAAAAGCTCTTCAGACCGAAGAAATAGACGCCATCGTGACCGATAATCTGCGCCGCATCCAAAATGAAGTGATCTTCGAGAAAATGACTCCTCAGCCTTTTTACTTCGCTGTCAAAAAAGGGAATCAGGAACTACTGGATGAACTGGACAACGCCCTGGATCGTCTTTTCACCGACAAGCCCGATGTGCTGAAGGATCTGTACGGCAAACACTACACGATCCCAAAAGTACGCGCTGTCTGTCCCCTGTTCATTGATGAGTCCCATGAACAAGACCGGCACTTATCCAAGTACATCCAGGAGTATCTGCACCGGATCGGCCAGATCAACGACTGGGATATAGATGTGGATCTGGAAGGAACGCTGGCTCACGAGGAATTCCTTCACACCCAGGATATCATCTGCGGCATTATCAAAAATGAGGAATATCAGAAGGTGATGGATTTCCCCCAGCAGCCGATAGGCAAATTCAAGACAACGCTGCTGACTCGCGAAGATAATGACGTTTTCATAAAGAACGACCCAAAAAACTGGCCAAACAATACCATTCTCAAGATAGGTTATGTGCCTTGTACTTTGGGATGTACAAATAAATTGGCGGAATTTGCCAACCGCTATCTTCTCCAGTACAAAACAGTGGAATATCCCACTGAGATGGAAACGCTCCAGGCACTGAAAGACGGGGAAATCGACATGGTGGTCACCGCGCAGCTGCAAAAACTGAGCGGAATAGAGGAAGCAGCCGTCTGCGGCGAGAGCTATCTCTATTTTGCCGTGCCGCGCGGAAAAGAGGATATTTTCAGGGAATTGAATCAGACGATCGAATATATCAAGATCTATGAGCAGTCGTTTCTGGATCGGCTGGCGAATCAGTATCTGGATCGGTCCTCGGCTGCCAAAAACCGGGTAAGAGTCTGCATCTATGAGAACAAGCTGCGTGGTTATATATGTGAATACATGGATCGCCTGGCGGAGATATTCAACTGGGATATAGATTATATCAATGTCCCTCTTGCTCAGGCGTATCAATATCTGGTAGAGAAAAAAGTGGATATCGTTCCCAGTTTGAACTATACAGAGGAACGCGCCAAGAATTGTCTTTATTCCAATCTGGATTTTGAGGTGATCTATTTCTTTCTGGCAACGACCCAGGATAACAAGAAGATGCGCCCCAATCAACTCCGCTCATGGAATAATGCCCGCATAGCGATGCTGGACGGGAGCCTGACCGGCAACTCACTGAGACTGTTCCTCAACCAGCATGATATCAAATGCCAGTTCCAGTATTATCGATCATTAAAAAATGCCGAACAATCTGTCCTGGACGGGATCAATGACGCTGTGTACACCTTCACACCACAGGGATTCAAACCTCTGGCCGTGTTCCCCTCTGAATTGACTTATCTGTGCATCAATAAGGACAAGCCCGAACTGAAGGATCAGATAGACCGGGGAATGTCCTACATCAAACGCACTGATCCCGGCTTCAGACTGCGGCTCCTGGAACGGCATTTCCCCGCGTTCAATTCGGATATCCTGATGCTGGAAAACGAAGAAATCAAAGCCCTCCATGATTTCGAGGGTCACACCATCCGCGTGGATATCTCTCCGGAGATCCCGCCTCTGAAGCGGTATGATCCCAACAACAAAGAAGCGTCAGGCTTTGTCAGAAGACTGCTGGATGAAGTCCACAACAACACAGGACTGAATTTTAAGTATCTGCCGCCGGCCACTTCCAAGGAAGCGCGTGACAGACTCCTTCACGGAAAGAGTGATATCTGGGTCGGATTCGGCGGAGACACCAGTCCTCTGGGAGAAACCGTTGTCGGCAAGAACAGTATCAATGTTCCACTGGTGAAGGTCTTTCGCAGAAATTACAGCGACACGGAATCCAAAAGCATGGTGGCAGCCGTCTCGACGAATGATTTTGTACTCAGATCTCTGTTCAATAATGTACTGCAGGAGCAAGTCGTTTTCTGCGAAAACCGCAAAGCGTGTTATGATGCAGTAAGAGCAGGCAAGGCAGATTACACTATAGATACACTGCAATCCGCGCAGTACACGCTGTGGAAAGATAATCAGTATTCACAATTGATCTTTAAATCAACACTGCCTAATGAATATGATAATCCTCTGAGATTCATCTACAGTGTCCAGCTGGACGAGACGATCCGAAATATCATAGACAAAACTCTGAAAACATTCACCCAGGATCAGATCCACAATTACCTGCAGGCCGTGACGTTCACCGGTGTCAAAAAGCCGCTGATGACTTCGACGCAGCTGCTGAGCCTGATAGCAGCCGTCATTGGAGTATCTCTATTGGTGGTCCTGGTGTTTTTCTACCGCAACATTGCTCTCCAAAAGAAACAGCTGGTCACGCAAAAATCAACGTCGGACTGTTTGGAAACACTCCTGATGGGAGACCAGTATTTTGAAAAAGCTATCAAAGAGATCATCTCGATATTGCTGCGCTATTTCAATGCACAGATAGGCTGGTTCGCTAAATATGAGGAGGACGGCATCCAGCTGGATGCCATGGTGGGATTCAATAAAAAGATCGATCCCGGCTGCATGAAGGCGATCCCTATGGATAAATTCGAGCAGTGGAAACAAGCTCAGGAAAAAGCCGGCATCCAGCTGCTGCATGAATGCTGCACCCCGGACTTATTGGGTGTCAAGGAATGGGATACTTACATGTACCACCAGCAGATCAAGACCATCTGTACCGCGAGCATCAAACAGAACGACACCATCTGCGGCAATATTGCCATTGGTTTCCAGGATCCGCACTGCGAACTTACTCCGACAGAAATACACATGCTGCAATACTTCCAGCATGTGATGGAGGCGGCTCTCAACCGCAAAGAACTGATCGACCGTCTGACGCTGGAACGCGACCGAGCCATCCAGGCCGAGAAAGCCAAGAGCTTCTTCTTCGCCTGCGTCAGCCATGATATCCGCACCCCGCTCAACGCGATCATTGGTTTCTCGGAATTGATGAGATACGGTGATCTGGATCCCGAAGACCAGAGTGCCTATCTGGAGAATATCGTCTTCAACAGCAATGTGCTGATGGAGCTGGTGAACAACATCCTGGATCTGTCCAAGCTGGATGCCAAGAGCATGATCTACACTTATGAATTCTGCGATTTCAGGGAACTGTGCAATAGGGTCATCAAAGCTTTCAGTCAACGCGCGGCCTCTGAAAATCTGGAGTTGAAGCTGGTGTGTCCTTCCCGTATGCCGGCACTGAAAATAGATTATCAGCGTATCTATCAGCTCTTGTTCAACCTGCTGGGCAACGCCGTGAAATTCACTAAACAAGGTTCGATAACCCTCAAAGTGGACTGCAAACCTGTAGAGAACGACTCTACAAAGGCGGATCTGGAGTTCTCCGTCATCGATACAGGTATCGGCATTGAAAAGAAGCATTTCAAAAACATTTTCAAACCGTTCCTGCAAATACAAAATATGACCCAAACCGGCGGAACGGGTCTGGGTCTGAGTATCTGCACTCTCATCGTCGAACAGATGGGCGGCACGATCGACGTTCAAAGCGAAGTGGGCAAAGGCAGCACTTTTACCGTCAAACTGAACGCTCTGGATTCTCAGCCGCTGGAATCTGATGAGGAAGAGCACATTAAAGCGGAAAAGAAAGAAGACAGAACCAATACGGCTTCAGAAGTCACTTCCCTGCTGCTGGTGGATGATGTAGCGATGAATCTCAAGGTCCTGGAAGCGCTCTGCAGAAAGACAGGCATTACTGATATCGTCAAGGCTCAATCCGGAGACGAGGCTCTGGAAATCCTGAAGGAAAGACACTTCAGCGCCGTCCTGACAGATATGTGGATGCCCGGCATGAGCGGCGTAGAGTTCGCGAAACATATTCGTGATGATGAGAACCTGAAAGGGATACCCATCTATCTCATCACGGCGGATGTGGAATTCCTGAAACATTACAAGAAAGAAGGTTTCAGCGGATGCCTGACCAAACCTATCACTCTGGTGAACCTGAAGGAGATTTTCCGGAAAACATGACCGGTGATTCCGCTCATTGGCCCTTTTACCAACACATAACGCTTTTATAATGAATATATTCCGTAGAGACTTGTAACCCGCACGTCTCACATTCTGCCCCCCCACAAGAGGTGACAGAATACATTATCGTCCCCCAATGAATGATCCTATATTTTCTAATGGTGATTTTGTAATTATTTCTCTTCCTTTTTCTTATCAGGAATATCTTCCACTTGGACTTTTTCCGCGGAAAGGGTAAATTTCATTTTCTTATTTTCTCCCTGATACTGCAATTTACCTCCGCCATCGCAAATATACATTTCAGAGTCATTGGCACCCTTCGCCAGTGATTCATTCTTGAAATCAAGCTGTAACTTACCAGGCCGCAGTATTCGCATCTCCGCCAGAACTTTTCCATCAGCCATAATAAGGACGCGCTTATTCTCCACGTCCTTCTTTTGTAAATCAAAAGATGCCACAACACCTTCAACCGCCATAACACATACGAATACAATCACTATGGCACGAATCATTCTTTTTATCTTCATAATATTACAACTTTCTTTTTACGTTTTTAGTCAATTACTTCGATATTTTTTGATGGAAACCTCTTCTTTGGAATCTCCAGCAAGTTATTAAAAAATATCATCTTATGACTATAAAACAAAATTATCATTCTGAGAAATTCAAAATGAGTCAAGCTCTTTTTAAAAGTAACTATCGCATCGCATTGCCTCAAAAAAAAGCGCACTAACCCCATTTCAGCAAAGCAAAATGCGAGACAGGAATTTAGATTGTTTTTTTCGCGGATTCCTTTTAGATTATTCCCTGCCGGGCGGGTCCCGGAAAAGAAGTCATGCAATTTATCAATCTTCAAGCTCAATATCAGCTTATCAGCGAGTCTGTTAAGAAACGGATCGAAAATGTTCTCAACCATGGTCAGTACATTCTGGGGCCGGAGGTCACGGAATTGGAAACCAAACTGGCGGCTTACGCGGGGACACGTTTTTGTGTTTCCACGGGATCCGGGACGGTTTCGCTGGAAATGGCTCTGCGCGCGCTGGGTATCGGGCCCGGAGATGAAGTGATCACAGTCCCCTATTCCTTCTTTGCTACGGCGGAAGTCATTGCCATCGTGGGGGCAAAACCGGTTTTTGTGGACATCCGTCCGGATACGTTCTGCATCAATGAGGATCTCATTGAACAGGCGGTCACATCCCGCACCAAGGCGATCATCCCGGTCAGCCTTTACGGTCAGATGCCGGACATGGAAAAGATCAACGCCATCGCCGCCAAACACGGTCTGGCCGTGATCGAGGACGCGGCTCAAAGCTTTGGCGCTGAACAGCGCACAGCCGACGGCAAACAGCTCCACAGCTGCGGAGCCTCCCTGATCGGCAGCACCAGTTTCTATCCGGCCAAGCCCCTGGGCGGCTACGGCGAAGGCGGCGCGCTCTTTACCAATGACGAGGCGCTGTACAAAAAGTTCATCATGCTGCGCAATCACGGCAGCCCCAAACGGGATGAACACCTGATGCTGGGCATGAACGCGCGTCTGGACAGCATCCAGGCCGCCATCCTGCTGGCCAAGATGGAGATTTTTAAGGAAGAGATCCAAAAACGCAATGAAGTGGCCGACCGCTACAGCAATGATCTGATGAATGCCTGCGTCACACCTTATGTCTCCCCTAACAATCTGCACGTGTACGCGCAGTACACTCTGCGCTTTGAAGACCGCAACAAGGTCCAAACCGCGCTGGCGGCGCAGGGCATCCCCTCCGTGACACACTACTCGCGCTGTATCCATGAGCAGCCCGTTTTCGCGAACCTGGGATATGCGCCCGAAGATTTCCCGGAAGCCCTGAGAGCATCCCGGCAAGTCCTATGTCTGCCGATGTCGCCCTATCTGTCCACTGAAGATCAGGAAAAGATCATCCGCGCGATCCAGCAGTTATAGTCTTTATGAGCAGCGATTACGGCATCCCCGTCCATCCCCTTGTCAAAAAGTTCGGCTACTTTGTGGAAGGGCTTTTCCTTCTGTTGGTACTCTTTGGCCCCTGGGCACTGGGCACCACAGAAGTCTGGTCTATCTATACCCTCAGCATCGGTTCCGCCGTGTTCTTCCTGATGGCGGCGTTGCTGGCTCTGATGGACAAGGTCTTTACGGCACGCTATTTCGACCGCGGCCACTACCATCATCGGCCAAAACTCTGGTGCTGGGCTGACTGGATCTTTCTGTCACTGGGACTGATCTGTCTGCTCTATGTTTTCATCCAGTGGGTCAACGCTCAATCCGATTACATCCCCGGTGAATATCTTTTCAAGGATTATCCTTACAATGAGCATCTTCCCAGCAGTATGGATAAGTGGTACACACTCTTCAACTTGACACAGTACGTATGCTTATTCTGCGCCTGTTTCGGGGCACGGTTCCTCTTTATGACCGGACGCGCCGCTGAACAGGATGCCATTCTGCCGGCACGGATGGTGCGTTTCCTCTGGGTAGCGCTCAGCAGCGCGTTCATCATGGTCATTGTGGGCTCGCTCATGCGTCTGGACAAAACGACAACGCTCCTCTGGATAGCGGAACGAACCACCTGGGCCGGGACTAATAATTCCTTTGGCCCCTACGGCTACCGTTCTACCGCGGCGCAGTATATGAACCTGCTCTGGCCGCTGGGCATCGCTTTCTGGTGGACCATCCGTTCCCGTATCGAAAGACGGGGTCTGCCCTTCATCCGTACCTGCGCCAATAAATACCTGGTGCTGGTGGTCATGGCGCTCTTCGTGTTCGGCGGTGTCTGGATCGCCATCAGCCGTGGCGGCGTCTGGATCGGTTCGGCCATAGCCGTACTGATGATCCTGCTGATCGCTTTTGATGCACTGCGCGGGAAAAAATCCTCGATCATCTTTGCGATCATCGGCATCGTGCTGATTGCCGGAGCTATCTTCATGAGTCTGCAAGTTACCGGTAAAGACGCTCTGCGCCTGAAAGATACCGAAAGCGAAGCGCGTCTGAGACAGTATGAAGCTACCTGGCCCATCTACCACGACTATCCCACCTACGGCATCGGCGCGGGAGCCTACTACTCTATGTACGAAATGTATGTGGGCGAATCCATCCCCACCAAGAACCACTATCCATCGGCTCACAGCGATTGGCTTCAGCTATTGGTCGAGTTCGGCAATGTGGGTACGACTCTGGTGGTATCGCTGCTGCTGTGGGGACTGCTGCTGCCCTGGATCACCCGGCGCGGGAATTTCTTTTTGAGGACGAGTTTTATCTTCGCATTCATGACAGCGCTGATCCATGCCATTGTGGATCTGCCTTTCTATGTACTGTCTGTGTCGTGGCTGTTCGTTGTGCTGCTGGCGGCTTACCAAAGTCTGCCCAGGCCGGCGATACCATCGGCGGAACACTCACACCGGCACCATCACCACCATCATCACTCCGAATCCTCTATCTGACGCAAAGCCTCCTGTATCTTGCGAAGGTCTGAACGGGCTTTCGCGCTTTTGGCGATCTTTTTCCAGCGTTCCAGGAAGCCTTTTTCCATTCTCAAAGCAGGATATTCCTCATACAAAATGGAAAAACGGCTGTTGGCCAGGTCATATTTTTTCATCTGAGCGCACAGCTCCGCCTCCTTCATCAACAGCGAACAACGGCGCACCGGGGAAGAAGGATCCAGCTTCTTCAACATCTGCTGGCAAACCTTCAAAGCGTCCTCCCATTTTTTCTCTTTTTCGTAACAGGACAAGAGCCAGCCGCCTTCCGCGTAATCTCCGGCACGCGCTTTGAATTCATCTTCCATCGCGGAGACGGCGATCTCCGGCTGTTCACCTTTGATCAAAGCCCGGTTGGCGGCCACGACCTCCGCCCAGCCCGATTGATCTGAATTCCGACTGAGTGCCTCCATATAGCGGTCAATAAACGTCAGCTTGAACGGACGATAGAGCGGATCACCGATCACGGTCGTCTGCCAGGAAAGACTGGGCAGCGCGTGATATGCCGCCTCACCAAAGGAAGCTCCCCTCATCAGCCAATCCGCGAACGCTTCCACATTCAGCGTACACCCCAGAAACGGTTCATCCACATAGCCGATCGTGCAGGTCGCGCCTCTGTCCAACAGCGGTCCGACCCAATGATTGGATGTCGTGAAAATATTCTGTGCGCTGAAAGAATGCAGATGATACGCAAACGCTCCCGGCATGAATTCCACCAGACCATTCTTGAAAGGTCCGCTGGCATTGTAATCATACCAGCCCGCGTAAAAGGCCAGAGCATCCAGAGGCACATCCCCCGAAACGGTTTCGGAACGGGTATCCACACGGGTTTCAAATCCGTACAAACGACAGACCTCCGACGCGCCCCGCAGCCAGAGATCACCCTGCAAATAGCCGCTGTTCGTCAGTCCCCGGACATCGAACAGACATTTGCCCCAGAGTCCTTCTTTTTCCGCTTGCAAGGCTTTATCTACCAGACTATTCGCGATCCTGTCGCTGGGGCCATCCAGCCGCGCCGTCATCAGCACACCGGTTCGGGGACTGATGATATAGGGATTGGACAATCCGGAGGCAAAACACCGCAGCTGGCCATCAAAACCACGGGGCGAATTCAAAAGCCGCAAAGGCAGACTGGCCAACTCGCTGTCCACAGCCGCTCCGGTTTTATCCCGGCTGTTCTGATCTTCCCCTTTTTGATTCAATATGACAAACGGGATCCCCCGGCAAAGGACCAGATAGCGGATAGCGTTCGTGCTGACGGTATTGGAACTTGTCATCAGGAGATTTTTCCCGGAAAGCGCTTCACGGATCGGCATCTCTATCCGTTGTTCATAATCCGCGCGCTCGATTCCGGCTGTGAAAGGCAGAGACAGTTCGATCAGATGATCCTCCGGGATATTCCGCAACTGGATATAGTGCCGGGCGATCTCCAACGAGGCCGGATGGTGTTTGTTGTACACGACCGCGGTGCGGGCCGCTTCCTCCTCATCCGTCGGCGGCTGGAGAACGATCACTTTCTGATCAGAGTCCGTGTTTTCACCCGGCGGCAGTGTCTGATCTTCAGCAGCCGGCAGCGGACAAAGCCCGCAAATCATCAAAAGACAAATCCAAAATGATCTCATAACTTTACAAATAAACGGTGCAATGAGTATCCACAGCACCGTTTCACATTTTTATCCAGGCAGATTACTTGGAAAGCTCTTTGCCGGTCAAAGTTTTCAGGAAAGAAACGATATCCGCCTTCTCCTGTTCGGTAAGATTCTTTTTGATCTGGATGTCACCCATCATATCCACCGCGTCTTCCAAAGTGGCCACTTTGCCGTCATGGAAATACGGAGCGGTGACTTCGATATTGCGCAGATTCGGGACTCTGAATTTGAGTTTATCCGCGTTCTTGCCCGTGACATCGAACCGTCCCAGATCCTCTTTGTTCGGATAGGGTCTGTGAAGCCCCATCTTGTAGAATCCTTTGCCTCCCAATCCCGGACCTTTGTGGCAGCTGGTGCAGCCCTTTTTCAAAAAGGCATTCAAACCGGCCAGTTCCCGAGCATTCAAAGCCTTGTCGTCCCCTTTCAGGAAATCATCAAAGCGGTCTTGAGTCACCAGTGTGCGTTCATAAGCGGCGATCGCCCTGGCAATGTTGTCAAAGGTCAAAGCATCCGCCTCATTCGGGAAAGCGGCTTTGAACTCCGCCGGATATTCAGTATCTTTGGACAGTTTCTCGACCACCGCTTTTTCATTCGGCATAGCCATCTCGACCGGGTTCAAAATAGGACCTTTGGCCTGTTCGGTCAGGTCAGGCGCTCTGCCGTCCCAAAACTGAACATCATTGAAGCAGGAATTCCAAACAGTGGGAGAATTGCGATTGCCCTTTTTACCGCCGACACCGTCCGAAACAGGTTTCCCATCAGAGCCGCCCTGCCCCTTATCCACCAGATGACAGGTATTGCAGGAGACCGTATTATCCAGCGACAGCCGGGTATCAAAATAAAGTTTCTTGCCCAAATCGACCTGGAGCGCGGTATCCTTTTCAGAACCGGGGATCTTATTCGGAAGAGTCCCTATCACTTTCAATGCTTGTCCGCGCAGTGCTGCCGTGTCGGGCTGATCTGCCGCGCCGGCCATCATTCCGCAAAGCAATGAACAAGCTAATATCAATGCAGATTTTTTCATGGCTTATACCTCTCCGTAACGGATCTCCGGATCCGGAAGCTGCGGATTCATCTCGTTCATCCGGTAACCGAAGCCGGGTCCGCGGATGCTGGAAATATCCATCATGCCGAAACGGCGACTGTAAATACCGGAATGGATCTTGGCCTCTGTACTGGAGGCATCCGGATAAAACTGCATGGAAGTGGCTTCCACACCCATCAGCGTCTTGAAATTCGCGGCCAGCAGCAAGTGCGGGATCATCGCGATCATCGGGTTGCTCAAGTCGCCGACCATGATCGGCATCCCATGCGCCTGTGTCCAGCAGATACTGAGGATGGCCGTCGTCTGGGAACGAACGGTCTTGACGGTCACACCGGTCCAGCCCAGCTGACGGGCTCTGCGGATGGCGCGCCAGTCATGTGCGCCCTCATCCAGGAAGAGCGGTTTCCTCCAGGAAACACTGTGGACATCCACCGGATTATTTTCTAAATCTGGACTGAAAGGCTGTTCAATATGGAGCAGCATCCCGAAAATGCGCGGATGGTAGTCGCGCAGACGATCCAGGATCGCGTTCACATATTCCGGGCCGCGGGCTTTCCCGATAAAATCGGTGCACAGCCAGTTGGCTCCCTGCTCGATAGCGACACGTCCCACCTGAACGATGCGGTCATAATCCCAGGCGCTGTCATCGCCGCGCAGTTTGATTTTCAGGCACTTCAAACCATCATTCCGGATCCAGTCGCCCAGCACGGTGGGATAACAGTCGCGGATGGTCGTTTCATCAATGTCGCCAAAATCCAGCAGATCGGCCCCGCCGACCTGGTGCCATGCTCTGAGACGCTCTTTGCGGTTAGGCCGCATAAACTGAGACGGATAAACACCTTTGAAGGAAACACCGGAATTTTCTGCCGGCTCCATGAAGAAAGAAAGGTCGTGTCTCAAGTTATCTCCGCTGTACAATTCATAAACAGGACGCTGCAGCAGAATGCCGTAAGCGTCATGCAGAGCGATATCAAAAGCCGCGTTGCAAAGTAAAGCCGCTTCCCAGGGAACCCTTTCTTTGTCAGCACGTTTTGTTTCGTTGAAAATCTCTACGATACCGGGAAGCTCCTTCTCCTGGAACTCCCAGCCGATCTCCAGAGGATGTCCCACTCCGATGAACTGGGACCACTCTTTCGCTATGCTTCGGCTCAGATCTATCAGTGTATCAACACGTTCCTGCACCGACAAGGCACTTGGCCAGCACCACGATACGTTCAAAGGCACTTCTCCCCAACCTTCCGCCTTGGTTCCGTTAGTATCTACCACGCACAGTTTTACACGGGCGCAGGTGACGGAGGTCAGGGTTTCCCTGCCTAGTTTGAGTGGGATACGAGTTTCCACCGGCAACAGGTACAGCGCTGCGCCAACCACTCGTATACTTCTGTAATCTTTAAGCATAATATTCTCGTTTTGTTTATGTTACGAGTTAAACTAAATCCGTTCAGTTTTCAGCTTTTGCCGGCGATGACACCGTGTTCATCTCACTGGCTGTTTTTTTCACTCTCAGGGAGCTTCATCGCGCGCAATTCAGCCAAAACTGATATGCCTCAACCCTACCCCCAGTCGACCCCGGAGACAAGCTAAAAATGGCGTTTCGAGGTAAAAAAAAGCCCCGGCAGCCGGGCCGGAGGTTTTTATTCCAAAATCACCATGAACGAAAAAAACAGGGAATGGTTTTAGGCCATTCCCCGTGAGAGCTTTATAGATCAACGAAATTATCTGGACATAAGTACGTTGAACACAAAGGCGTGCGGCTCATAAGGATTGCTCAGTTTATAATAGGGAGCCGCTTTCATCTGACGCGGGATCTCTTCCAGAGCAATGTCCTGGATGTCACCGGAGTCCCGATTCATGTAAACAAAGGGTCCCTGGCGGATGACCGCGCCTTCGATCTTTTGGACACCGGCGTTCTGCAGCTGGTTCAGATCCAGTGCATGGAAACGGCGGTCTTCCAGATAGATGGACGCACCGAATTTCAGTGTGTAAGTGATCCCCTTCGTGCCGGATACACCTTTGACGCGGAATGTTCTGTAAGAACGGCCTGTGTCTTTGCAGTCCTTTTCTGTGACTTCCACCGGGTCTTCCGCGGAGACCGCGGTCACGGTCAGGGAATCGGCCCATTCCGGCATGCGGACATTGAGAGGCGGGATCTTTTTGCCCGGAGTCTCGGTGGACAGATTCACGGTCGCGGTAATGTAATGCCTGCCGTTGCTGACAGAGGGTGCCGTTGAGGAGGTTATCTTCCAGATGGTGCTGTTATAAATGGTGATGGTCTCAAATCCCAGGGGGAAATTGTACCAGATGCCCTTTTGGGAGGCCGGAGCCAGATAGGAAAGCATCTTATATTCTGCCCAGGGGACATGGAAGGAGCAGCACCAGAGGGATTCCTGCGAGGGTTTCAGATAGGCATAAGCACCCCGTTCATCCACACCCATGAAACGGTGACCAAAGCCGCCGGTGTTCCACTGGTTGGCCAGCATCCCGTTCCAGAGCAAGCGTTCGGCCATATCCAGATATTTGGTCTCGCCGGTATCGGCCCACAGCAGCAGATTCAGCCGCAGCCAGTCCCCTTCGGAGCAGCCTTCATCCCGGTTGAAGCCGGTCACATAGAATTTTTCCAGCACACTGCCCGCCGGGTTCACATAACCGCCGCTGACGGCCGCGTCCCAGCGCTTGACGGCACGATCCAGATATTCGGTCTTACCCGTGGCATCGTACAGACGCACCAGCATACTGGTCTGGCTCAGACTGCCGTGGGAGTGCCCCACCGGCAGGGTATCGAACGGCTCATGGAAATCGGCCATCTTGCAGGCGGTCTCCAGATAGCGTTTGTCTTTTGTCAGATAGTACAGGTTCAGCAGACCTTCCATCCCCTCGAACACACAGGTGACATAAGCAGAGGCGTACTGCCCCTCGGTCTTGTACTCAGCCATCTTGTTCGGATCGCAAAAGCGCGGATAAACGGTATTTACATAGAAATCACCCAGCTTTTTGGCGGCTTCCAGCATACCCGGATCATCGAACTTGCGCGCGGCCGCGGTCAGTCCCAGAAAGAGACGTCCATTGCCCCAGAGCGTGGGCATCATCACGGTCTGATCCGTGGTCGGGTCGAAATCTATCGGCTTGGACCAGTCGATCGGCACGCCAAAGTGACCATCCTCTTTCTGATATTGCGGGATCTCTGTCAGCAGAGAAGGAAGCACTTCCGGCCAGGGCTGATCCCATAAGGAAACTTCGGAGGCCACTTCCGTGAACCGACCGGAAATGTCGCCGCTGAAATTGGTGAACCAGCGTTTCTGATTGAAGTTGATATCCGCCAGCAGAAAATCCTTGTCAAAAGGCGGCTGGGTCAGACGGGTCAGGCCGCCCGCATAGGAGGTTCCCAGCGTTTCGGTGAAGTGACAGTTTGCCGCGTCAATGATATCGGGATGATCCCAGCGGCTGCTTGCGGTTTTGTCCTTCGGCGACAGCGTATCGCAGCCCGCCAGCAAAAGCGAGCCGACCGCTATACCGAGGATGCTTGTCAAATAAGTTACTTTCATAGCAAATCTCGATGAACATTCTAAAGAAGTACCCGCAAAATTCCAACTTTTTCTTTGTGTGAAAGAGAAGAACCCTGCCATGATGTAAAACACAACAAGAAAAAATCATTTGACAAGAGAATGATTTTGTAGTTAAATATCTCTGTCAGTAGGGATAACCTAGAAAATAAAAAACTATAAATAACAACGGTTACTTTCAAATTAAGAACAAATTTCCAACAATTAGGAAAAAATTATTAGATTATTGGCAGACGGAAACTGTAGAGTAAAACAAACGGAGGATATATGGATATTCAGCAAGTCGTTAGTTATAAAAACTTATTTGATTCCATAAGCAAACACATCACTGCCGATGATGGAGAAAATATAGATGTCTGGTACGCGCGGGAGCTGCAGTCTGTTCTGGGGTATGCCCGATGGGAGAATTTTGTGGTGGCAATCGGTCGCGCTATGGATTCTTGTAAATCCCAGAAAATCAACATTGACGATCATTTTCGTGAGGTCACGAAAATGATCCCTATTGCTAAGGGTGCAGAACGACCAGTGCAAGATTTTATGTTGACTCGTTATGCGTGTTATCTGATCGCTCAGAACGGAGATCCCAAGAAGGAGGAAGTCGCTTTTGCTCAAAGTTATTTCGCGGTGCAGACCCGGAAAGCCGAAGTGATCGGAGAACGACTGCAAACGATGGAGCGGCTTGAAACACGGGATCGTTTACGAGCTTCGGAAAAGCAGTTGAGCAAGAACATTTATGAGCGCGGTGTCGATGAAAGAGGTTTTGGGCGTATCCGCTCAAAAGGTGACTGCGCTTTGTTTGGAGGGCTGACCACGGAGCAGATGAAAATGCGCCTGGGAATCAAAAGCGGTGCGCTGGCAGACCGGCTGCCCACACTGACGATTGCCGCCAAGAATCTTGCCACTGAAATGACCAATTACAATGTGGAACAAAAGGATCTTCAGGGAGAGTACAAAATCACTGCGGAACATGTGCAGAACAATGTCAGCGTGAGAAATATGCTCGGGGAAAGAGGAATAACTCCGGAAGATCTTCCCCCGGCAGAGGATATCAAGAAGGTGGAACGACGCATGCAAAAAGAAGAAAAGCAAATCATAGAAGGCTCGAAAAAGCTCCCGCCCCGGTGTTGAGTAAAGTGATTTCGTTCGGATTCACTCTTAGTCCAGATGGGGGATAATTGGTGGAAATATTGGAGATAGCTCTACAACTAGTCCAATTTTTACCATATCAACTAAATAAATCTAAAAAAATGAAAAAACATAATAAGAAACTTAAATTATTTTTT
>JAEENR010000149.1 GCA_016283885.1 Verrucomicrobiota bacterium | reverse complement strand
GTGTTTCTACTTCAGTCTATTCTTCAACCAGTCTGAAGTACGCAGTACCGGATTCACCATTGTAGATATAACCCTCATTGGAGGCTTTTTCAATCTGGATCCACGGTCCTTCCGTAGTCTCACCAATTTCAAGTTTGCCTTTTTCCCAAGTCAGGATCAATCCTAGTTCCGTCATCTCGAAGGAGAGAACAGGTCCCGTCGGAGGTGTATCACCGCCCAAGCCCTTCTTGTAGATGGATTCGATCTGATCCGCGCTCAACGCATAGCCGAACACAGCCGGTTCATCAATGTCGCCTTTGAAGCGGCGATCGGACCAGTTCTTGTCACCGCCAATGCTGAAGGCACCGGTCAGTTTCGCCGGCGAGTGTGCATAGGTATTCACCGCTGAAGTCAGTGTACCGGCGGAATCACCCAGATAGAAGGTCGCTTCTGTCGGAG
Organism: Verrucomicrobiota bacterium; assembly: GCA_016283885.1. GTDB lineage: Bacteria > Verrucomicrobiota > Verrucomicrobiia > Limisphaerales > UBA1412 > UBA1412. The sequence continues at coordinate 20,586 of JAEENR010000149.1, read as the reverse complement.
TCACTACCATAGCAATCAGACTCCATTCACCTTCGCTGATATACAGTCCGGATCTGTAACTGTGCTGAGAATCATTCCAGTGATAGCAAGGCTGATTGTCCACGATATCGATACCCACCGCGCTGTTGCCGCGGTCGAACAGGATACCTGTGTAATTATTGATCGGACCATTGGGTTTGATCCAGGCCAGCATCGTTATCGTATCCGATGTGAAGCTCATACCGGGTACGCTCGCGTAGCTGGTACCGTCGAATGTCACCGCTGTATCGGTGTCTTTGGCGATCGCGCCCGCCGCGCCCAGTGTCTGATGCTCATTGTAAACACCATTGAACCCACTGGCATACTCATAGGCTGTAGTGCCTTCAGCTTCGCCCAGTCTCCAGTAGGCCAACGGCACCAGACTGGCAACCAGAGCCTCATAATCGCTCTTGGGCTGATAGAAGCTGATCACAGCGGCATCGGATTCCACACTGCCGTAAGCATTGCTGATCTTCGCAGTCCAGCTGCCGGCATTGGCCGCTGTGCGGGCGATCTGCACGCTTTCACCTTCATAAGCAGTCTCGTTGCCGTTCAGGTACCACTTCACTGTCATCGGAGGTGTGCCTGCCGGTCTCACCGAGAGTGTGTATGTTCCGTCGTTGGCATAGATCTCACCACCGACCGGCTGGGCTTCCACTGTAGGAGCCGCGCCCGGACCATATTTGCCAACATTGTAGAGCGTACTGATAGTCGCCGCATCCAGTGTAGTCGGGAAGATGGCGATATCGTCAACGCAGCCGTTGAAGTAATTACCTTCGGCATTCCACACACCGGCACCGATATTGAAGTAATAGCTGGTACCCTGTGTACTGTTGATCTTGGTCGTTCCATTGTACTGGCCGACCAGAACATCATTGATGTAGAGAGATTCCACAACCTTGCCATCCACATCGCTGTAGGTGATCGTGACCATGGCCCATTCGCCATCAGCCGGAGCCGCTCCAGAGATGTTGCCCGGACCAGAAGACCATGCACGGATCTGGGTCGCGGTATCATGACCGAACTCGATCAGGTCGTTCTGACCATAGAGGCTGGCAAATTCAATGAAGCTGGTGATCTTGATCCAGCCCATGAAGCTCATGGCTCCATTAGCGACCATAGTGTTCAGCTGTATCGGAGTAGAGATGTAGGAGCTGGTTGTCGCACCCTTGAGCTCTATAGACTTGCTGGCATCTTCAAAAATCGCACCGTTCACTTGCTGATCTGCTGCGACATTGTGATAGACACCGTGATTGCCCATGGCATAATCCACCGCGATACCGTCAGCGATGTTATCATCGAAACGATAGAACGCGACCGGGTTGAGGTTGGCAACCAATCCTTCGTAAGCCGTCTCCGGTTCACGATAAGCGATCACTGCAACCGCGGAGGTGGCTTCACCGGCGGCGTTCTTGGCTGTCGCCTGATAGCTGCCCGCGGCATCTTCTGTACAGGCCACATCCAGTGTCCGACCCGTGCCGACTTTTTCGCCGTCCTTGGTCCATGTCACCGTGATGGGTTCTGTGCCGTTGACTTCCACGCTCAATGTCAGAACAGTCGTGTCATTCTGATAGACTGTCGCGCCTACGGGTTCCACAATGAATCCGGGTTTCACATCGGGCAGTTTCTGGTCGAAGCTGTTGCCGTTGATGCCCGCGTAATAGATGCTGCGAGCGTCAACATCGCTCATGGCGATTCTCCAGATGCCCATATCATCGATCAGCATATCGGCATCTTCTGTATAAGCACCTGTGCCGTCCTGACCGATGTTCATCACATAACGATCATCATCCAGCCAGTTGTCGCTGACGGTGACGCCGCTGATATCCACTGTGTGAGCCAGTTGTCCGTTCAGGAAGATCTTCATCGTCTTGCCCGGATCCAGCACATAGACCAGATGGTTCCATGTTCCAGAAGGAATGGAATTATCGGGACCGTATTCCATAGCGCTAGTCCCATTGTCCCAGGACTTGATAGACCATGACCAGGCTTCAGATTCCCAGCTGGGTGCCAGAACGAAACCTTCGTTGCCATAGGATCTATAGTTATTGCACAGCCAGGGCACATCATGCACGGCCGGTGTGTTGATCTTGGTCCAGAAAGCGACCGTGATCGGCTCACGACCCAGCAGCAGAGGATTCTCGAAAGAAGCATACTGGAAGATGACGTTCTCGAGATCGGTCTTCACATTGACCGCCGCGCCCAGAACGCCTTCAGCGAACTGGATCCCGCTATAGTTGGGATCAAAAGCGTTGTTGCCATTGACAGAAGAGTCTTCCAGGTTATTGTCGAACTTCAGGTGAGTCCACAGTTTGTATTCCTCACCGGTCAGATCCACAGAGGTCGGTTTGTAATACAGAGTTACAACCGCTTCCGTACTGACTGCTGTGCCAAAGTTATTGCTGACAGTCACTTGATAAGTTCCTTCATCAGCTTTTTCACCAGCGAGAACTAATGTCGCCGTGTTTACACCTTCAATGATTTCACCATCTTTTGTCCACACGTATGTCAGCGGAGCTGTACCGATCGCACTGACAGACAGAGTGATCGGCTCTCCTACAAAGCCTTCAGCATTCGCAGGCTGAGTCTTGATCACAGGAGCGCTGCTTGTACCGGAGAGACCCGCCTGATAAAGCTGAGTGACTTCTTCCGCAGTCAATGTACGGGCAAAAATCACCGGCTCATCGATCACACCTTTGAAACGGCGATCTGTGAGAGATCCTGCCGAATCAATGTAACCACCAATGGCAAATTTATCTGTCAGACGGGCATTATCATGAGTTACCACATTCTGAGCGGACTTCAAAGTGCCATTCTGGTCGCCCAGATAGAAAGTCGCTTCAGTCGGGCTGACAGCCATCACCACAAAGTTCCATTCACCATCAGCCAAAGCCAGGCCGGAACGGAAACTGTGCTGGCTATCATTCCAGTGATAGCAAACTTGATTTTCAGCGATATCTATACCGACTGCGCTGTTGCCGCGGTCAAACATGATTTCTGTATAATTCACCTGTGATCCATTGGGTTTGATCCAAACTGCCATTGTCAGGGTGTTGGACTGCAAATCAAGACCGCTCGTAGTCACGTAACGTTTGCCGTCAAAGAGAACCGCTGTATCATTGTCACCCTTCAACGCGCCGGCCTGACCTAATGTTTGACCATCATCATATTTACCATTGTAAGCGTTGATGAATTCAATTGCGGTCGTGCCGGATTTTTCACCAAAACGCCAATAGGCATAAGGCTCCAGTGAAACAACCACACCTTCATAACTGTTCGGATCTACTCTGCGCAAAGTGGCCGTAGCCGTATCACTCTTGGCTGTACCATAATTATTGCTGACCACAACATAGTAAGAACCCTCATATTCTTCAGAGAAATATCCAGTGATCATACTGTCTGTGGCACCTTCGATGGCGGTGCCATCTTTATACCACTGATAGCTCAACGGAGAGGTCCCGCCAGCAGTCACAGACATCGTCCAAGCCGCTTCAGGATTTTCATAAGATTCCACATTTGCCGGCTGGATGGTGATTTCAGGTGCTGATCCCGGACCATAGTATCCCTTGAAATAAAATTCCTGGATATCATCCGCGGTCATGCATGTATCAAACATGGCGATCTCATCAATATCACCAAAGAAATAATCCATATTGGTTGTTGGATTATTAAAAATGCCGCCGCCGCCCACATTAAAGTAATAGCCGGTACCTGCAGTCGCACTCAGAGTACCTGACGCGGTTCCAACCACTTTGCCATTGATGTAAAGGGTCAGTGTGGAGCCATCATAAGTCAGGGCGATCATGCTCCATCTCTTATCCACGAAGCCATGCTTAGCTTTGATACCTCCGATGCCAGCGCACCAGCATTCTATAGTTTCCGTATCATTGCCGTCGCCGAACTCATTCAAGTCGTTCTGACCAAAGTAACCGCCACGGGTAGTATAGCTTCCCAAGTCAGAATCACGTCTGACCCAGCCCATAGTGGTAAATCCGCTCTTGGCCATGCTGTTCAACTGCAGACGGGTGCCTACATAAGAATAGCCGTTAAAACGAACTGCTTTGCTGGAATCCTGCGCGATAGCACCATCTACCACGTCTGTTTCATAAACATCATAGTAGTAACCAGTGTGACCGCCGGCAAAGTCCGTCACAAAACCTGTGACCGGATTTCCCTTGTCATCCAGATATCCCGCGGAGGAATTGATCGTATCGTCAAAACGGAAGAACGCCAGAGGATTGCGCTTCATCACGGCTTCTGTCCAGGAACCCGCCGCGTAAGATTTTTTGATAACAGTGACCGCTCTGCTTTCCGCAACTCCTACATCGTTAGTCGCTTCCAGTGTGTAATCACCAAAATCATTGTCGGTCAGGACGAGATCCAATGTTCTACCGGTAGCTCCTTCAATAGCCTTTCCGTTCAGCTTCCACTGATAAGAGATCGGCATACTGCCTTCAGCCGAACCTTCCAGACTCAAACGTCCGCCCGGATAACGTTCACCACCGCCGGTCGGTACAGATGTAAAGATCGGTTTGCTTGCGGGTTGGACCGTAAAAACGGGACTGGTCACACTCGCGCCGCCCGCAGTGGCTTTCACCGTATAATCACCGGGATCAATTATGCCGAAAATAGTCCCGTCTTTTCCGACTGCGATCTCTTCTCCGTTCAGATACCACTGATAAGTCGGTAGTGCTCCATCAGCTTCAGCAGTTAGAGTTCCCAAACCCTCGTAAAAAGGATTGCTGGAAGGAACAATGTTCACATAAGTCACCGGAAATGGCTTATTCAGACCGGTCCTGTAAATTGTCTCGATCTGGTTTGCGTTCAGTGCGTAGGTAAATATCGCCGGTTCGTCCAGATCTCCTTTGAAACAACGGTCACTATCGTGACTGCCGCCTATGGTAAAATCTGTTGAAAGAGTTGTGGCGTCGTGTGGATTTTCATAATATTCCTTGGAGAAATTTCCTTTGGAATCACCCAGATAGAAAGTCGCTGACGTAGGAGTAACCGACAGAGCCGCCATGCACCATTCGCCCTGAATCAACGCCAGACCGCTGTTATGGTTGTATGTAGCGCTGGCATTATTCCAGTGGTACCCCAGACAGTTATTGGCAACGATCGTCAAACCGGTAGCCGATCCTGCTCCCGGACGATTCATCAGTAATTCTGTATGTTTAACCTGAGTACCATCCACTTTGACCCAGCACAGGAATGTGGCTTCCGATACTGTTCCAATACCGATACCACCCTCCACAAACAGGGTCGTATTGCCTTCACCCCCATACTTCACACCGGAGAAGCCAGCCGCTGTATTGCTGTCTCCCACAATGGCACCGGTTTTACCCAACACACTGCCGGATGTATAAGTCGCGTTGTGACCGCCGACTTCATCCGCCGCAGTTGTACCGCTGGTCTCTCCTAACCGCCAATAGCTATGCGGATTAAAAGATTTCACGACCGCGGGATAATCTGCCGCTCCGGCGGTACCAGCCCCCACTGTCACCAGCGCGGCCAATAACGCCAAAGCTCTCACTCGAGAATTCTTCATCATATATGATATAAGTGTAGTGTTTTATTTCAATTCCTGATAACCCGCTTGGTATCATCAGTTTTATCAACTCAAGATGACAAGTCACCTTGATATGGACATGGTCATGATAAGAAGAAAACGTCCCAAAATCAACCCCAAACGGCGGTGGCTTTCACATTTTTTTAACTTTTCGAGAAAAATAAGTTGGCCTTTTTGTGGAACTTTCGTTAGAATGGCTTTTCGCTTTGGCGGCTTGCTTGTGCGGCTGCCCTGTGTGAGAATCACACTGACAAGCAGAACGTAAACAATAAATAAAATCGGCTTTCGTTCAACAAGTTTTTGAACAAAGCCACAACAATATAAAACAAGCGGAACGCCTTGAGGGCGTTCCCCCGGATAACATCCGGCATTCCCCAACTATGTCCTTCAATATGGAAGAAGCTCTGGAGCATACCTTTATGGATTTTGCTCCTGGCCAGATCGTAAAAGGTTATGTCATCGAAGTGCGTCCCAAAGAAGTCCTCGTTGACATTGGTTATAAAAGTGAAGGTGTCATCTCCATTACCGAATTCGATGACCCTGAGAATATCAAGCCCGGTGATGAAGAAGATGTTCTGATCGAACGTCTTGAAGATAAAGAGGGCAACGTCGTCCTCTCCAAGAAAAAAGTAGCCTTTAAACAAAACTGGGAAAGAATCCAAAACGCGTGCGAAGAAGGCGGCGTCATCAGCGGCAAAGTCAAATCCGTCGTCAAAGGCGGCCTCATCATCAACGTCGGCATCGAGGCATTCCTGCCCACCAGCCAAATTGACGTCATCCCGCCCAAGGATCTCAATGCCCTGGTCGGTCAGACATTTGATTTCAAAATCGTTAAAATCAATCAAGATCGTCAGAATATCGTTCTCTCCCGCCGCGAACTCCTGGAACAGGAACGCAGCGAACGCCGCGCCAAGCTCCTCGAAGAAATGGCTCCCGGCGACATCCGCAAGGGTACCGTCAAGAACATCACCGACTTCGGTGCGTTCATTGACCTCAACGGCATTGACGGCCTGCTCCATATCACCGATATGAGCTGGGGCCGTGTCAATCATCCCAGCGAGATCCTCAAAGTCGGTCAGGATATCGACGTGGTCGTCCTGGACATCAACCGCGAGAAAGAACGGGTCAGCCTCGGTCTCAAACAGAAGCTCGCCAATCCTTGGCAGCAGATCTCCATCAACTATCCGGTGGGTTCTCGCGTGAAGGGCAAGGTCGTCAACCTCGTTCCTTACGGCGCGTTCATCGAACTCGAACCCGGTGTGGAAGGTCTGGTCCATGTGACCGAATTCTCCTGGACCAAACGCATCGCCAAGGCCTCCGACGTCCTCAAGCTCGATCAAGAGATCGAAGCCGTCGTCATTGGCGCCAACAGCGAAGAACAAAAGATTTCCCTCTCCATCCGCCAGCTCGAAACCAATCCCTGGGAACTGGCCGCCGAGAAATATCCTCCGGGCACCAAGATCAAGGGCAAAGTCCGCAACCTCACCAGCTATGGTGCCTTTGTGGAACTGGAAGACGGTCTGGACGGCATGGTCCATGTCTCCGATCTCTCCTGGACACGCAAGATCAATCATCCTTCCGAAATCGTCAAGAAGGGCGACGAAGTCGAAGCCGTTGTGCTCGAAATCGACAAGGCCAACCAGCGTATCGCTCTGGGTGTCAAGCAGCTTGAGACAGATCCCTGGGCCAATATCGATCAACTCTATCGTGTGGGTGACCTCATCACCGGTAAAGTGACCAAACTCGCCTCCTTCGGCGCGTTCATCGGTCTGCAGAATGAAATTGACGGTCTCGTTCATATCTCCCAGGTGAGCGAAGAACACGTGGACCGCATCAAGAACGTTCTCAAGATCGGTCAGGAAGTCACAGCCCGTGTCATCAAGATCGACAAATCCGAACGCCGTATCGGTCTGTCCATCAAGGCTGCCAACTACACTCCTGAACAGCTCCAGGCCGAACAAGCCGTTCTGGACGCTCTCAAACCCGGTGAAGATCTCGTAGCCCTCCAGCACGCCTTTGAGGCTCTGGAAACTCCGGAACAAAAACCGGCCGAAGAAGAAAAGAAGAGCGAATAACCTCCTCTGACTTCTAACGTAAAAACGGCTTCTGTGCAAACAGAGGCCGTTTTCTTTTTTCTGTACCAACAAAAGTTGAAATATATATAACCCATTAAAAATAAATATGTTCTGTAGATACGAGCGACCCGCTCGTCTCGGAGACGCGGGACTTCTGTGTCTATAATACATAACATTTTGTTATTTAACGACTTATCTGTGTTTATCTGCGTTCATCTGTGGTTCTTTTGATCCCTCTATTGATGGAAACGCGTAAATGACAATAATTGCCACAGACGCAATATGTGATATTGACAGCAAAGACCGTTTCAAGCAAACTGTTCCTCAACAGAGCAATGTTCTCTAAACAATATAAAACTATGAAAATACAAGGAATCAAATGGGTCGCGCTCGCGACGGCAGCTTTTTCTTTGCTCAGCAGCCAAGTCCTTACGGCACAAGGCGCTGACGCGCGGATCAAAATAGACACAGATCGTCAGGTGGGTGAAATCAGCCCCCTGATCTATGGTAACTTTACAGAACATCTGGGACGCTGCATCTACGGCGGCCTCTATGAACCGGGTTCTCAACTGGCTGATGAACAAGGTTTTCGCAAAGATGTTATCGAAGGCACCCAAAAACTCAATGCCACCATCGTCCGCTGGCCCGGCGGCAACTTTGTTTCCGGCTATCACTGGGAAGACGGCATCGGCCCGAAAGACAAACGCCCGACCCGCATCGACCTGGCCTGGGGTGCCCGTGAAAGCAACCAATTCGGAACCGATGAATTCATTCAATGGTGCCGCAAGGTCAACACCCAACCCTACTTCTGCGTGAACCTGGGCACCGGCTCCATGGATGAAGCCCGCAACTGGGTGGAATACTGCAACGTGGAAAAAGGAACCTACTACTCCGACCTGCGCCGCCAGAACGGTTTTGAAAAACCGCATAAAGTCATCTACTGGGGACTGGGCAATGAAATGGACGGGAACTGGCAGATGGGGCATAAAAACGCGGACGACTATGGCAAATACGCCCTGGAAACCGCTAAACTGATGAAATGGATAGACCGCGACATCAAACTGATCGCCTCCGGTTCCAGCGACTACGGTGGGAACTGGATCGAGTGGAACCGCACCATCCTGAGCTACCTCAAAGACCACGTAGATTACATCTCCGTGCATAACTACGTCGGCAACCGCTCCAATAACTACTATGAATTTATGGGCTCCACGCGCCATGCCGAGAACGTCATCAACATCACCCGCGGTCTGATCAAAGAAGCCACGACAAAATCAAACCGCCGTACTCCTATTTACATTGCCTTTGACGAATACAACGTCTGGTATCGCGGTGCGGCGGCACTTGAAGAACATTACAACATGGAAGACGCGCTGGTCGTGGCCATGTTCCTGAATGCCTTTGTGCGCAACGCCGACACCGTCAAAATGGCCAACATGGCCCAGCTGGTCAACGTGATCGCTCCCATGTTCTCCACACCGGACGGATTATGGTATCAAACCATCTTCTATCCTCTGGAGGCTTTTGCCAATCACTGCAAAGGCACAGCCCTGCAGACCTATTGCGACAGCAAGACCTACAATCTGGGCAACGCGAAAGTCCCCTACCTGGATGTTTCCTCCGCTTACGACAAAGAAAACAAGGAGATCATCGTCAACGTGGTGAACCGCCACAAAGATGAAGCGATCAACACCGATATCCTGAACCAGTCCGGAGTCTTCAAGGGTACAGCCACCCTCTACGAAGTCAACAGCAAGGACATCAAAGACATGAATTCTGCCACTGAGCACCCGGTCAGCACGGTCACCAAACAGATCGATGTCAACGGAAATACGCTCAACTACTCCTTCCCGGCTCATTCATTTACATTGATCAGGATACCTGTGGCCGAAGAATAGTCAACAAACATGAAGAATAGATACTGCTTTTGTATTCTTCTGGGTCTGGCGCTCTCCATCGCGGGGAGCGCCGCCCCGTCTGATACCCCCGCGATTCATTTTGTCAGCTTCAAACAGGTGCATGTAGATGACGAATTCTGGAGTCCAAAATTCGACCTCTGGCAGCACACTACCGCTGTTGATGTTCTGGATAAATTTGAAGGAAAACATATCAAAGAAGAAGGAAATCATAATACATTTTCCAACTTTGACCAGGTAGCCCGTGGAGATAAAGGCACAGGCGGACATTTTGGCGCGCCCTGGTTTGACGGACTTATTTACGAATCCATACGCGGCATTGCTGATTATCTGGCACAAAATCCGGATCCGGAAATGGAGAAGCGCCTGGACGGCTACATCGAACGGATCGAAGCCGCGCAAAAAGTGGATCCTAATGGATACATCGATACATATACAGATTTGAATGAACCCGATCATCGCTGGGGCGAGAATGGAGGTTTTCTGCGCTGGCAGCATGATGTTTACAACGCGGGAATGCTGATCGAAGCAGGGGTTCATTACTACCAGGCAACCGGAAAAACAAAACTGCTGACAGTCGCAACTCGTCTGGCCAACTATATGTACGACTACATGGGACCCAGTGATGATCCCCGGAATCCAAAGAAAAATGTAGTACCCTCCCACTCTGGTCCCGAAGAAGCTATGGTAAAACTCTACTGGCTGTACCGGGATCACCCCGAACTTAAAAATCAATTAGAAGTCCCTGTCTGTGAAGAGCACTATCTCCAGCTGGTCACACGCTGGATGGAGAATCGCGGACACCACTGCGGTTTCCCGAATTGGGAAGAATGGGGCAATGAAAGAGCTGAAAGATGGATCAAGGAATGCCGTTACGAAGATCCTCGTTTTGGCGATGAATCCCGTCCCTGCTGGGGCGATTACGCTCAAGACCGCATCCCCGTTTTTGAACAGCAGACCATTGAAGGTCACGCGGTGCGCGCCACCTTAATGGCTACGGGATTATCCACATTAGCTCTGGTCAATCATCAGCCTGAATACATTGAAACGGCTAAGCGGTTGTGGGATAACATGGCAGGCAAAAGAATGTTTATCACCGGTGGTGTAGGAGCCATCCATTATGATGAAAAATTCGGTCCTGACTACTACCTGCCGTCTGACGCGTATCTGGAAACCTGTGCAGCCATTGGTGCCGCTTTCTTCAGCAAGCGTATGACAGAACTTACTGGCAATGCGATGTATATGGATGAAGTGGAACGGATCCTCTTCAACAGTTTAATGACAGCCGTTTCGCTTTCCGGCAACAATTATACTTATCAAAATCCGTTAAATGCAGGAAACCATAACCGCTGGGAATGGCATGGATGCCCCTGCTGCCCGCCCATGTTCCTGAAAATCACATCTGCGATTCCCGGATACATTTACGCGCAAAAAGATAAAAATTTATTTGTGAATCTGTTCATCAGCAGTCAAACAGATATCCCCATCAGCCGGAATAACAGTGTAACGCTGAAACAGGAAACTCGATATCCCTGGGATGGGAAAGTAATTCTTAATGTGTCTCCTCAGAAAAAATCACGTTTCACAATCAAAATCAGAATCCCCGGATGGGCACAAGGCATAGAAAATCCTTTTGGACTTTACACATCCAATTTGAAAAGATCCGTCACCCTCAAAGTAAACGGAAAGCCTTATCCCATACAGATCAAAAATGGATATGCCCACATTCATAGGAGCTGGAAAAACATGGATCAAATTGAACTGGAACTCCCAGTCCAACCGCGTGTCATTTACGCTCACCCGGAAGTGGATAATCTAAAAGAACAAGCTGCCTTAGCCGCAGGGCCTGTTATCTATGCCTTTGAAAATTGTGATAATCCTGACTTTGAGAAAATAATACTGAATTCTGAAACTCCGCTGAAAATGGAATACAAAAAAGACCTTCTTGGCGGAATCAATCAAATTCAATGTCAGGGAACTATCCCCGCGGTTGCTGTTCCTTATTACGCGATTGCAAACCGTCAAAAGAACAGCAGCCACAAGGTCTGGATCCCACAAAAATAAAAATGCTGTTTGCCAAATTCCCCGACTAACGCCGGGGAATTTTTTATTTCCAATCACTCAGTGGGATCAGAGGCTTCTTCTCCTTGAATTCAGATACTCCGAAATCCACCCTCAGCGAACCTTTTCTTTGCTCCGTCATTCTAATAGCCAACTTTTTGAAATCGGTATTAGGAGAATTCTTTGTCAACGGGAATGATTGTCCCGGCAAATACGCTGCCGGTAAGACTTCAAATTTTGCCGTCTCCACGCCTGTCAAAGAAAGATATAACTTCTTTTCTTTTAAGCTGAGGATCGCCTCCCTTCCGGAATCAGAAATTTTGATATCCGCTTTTGTGTGCATATTCCACCAAACAACGGAGGGAGCCTTTGTTTCAAAATCATCTTGAACAGATATGACTCTTGCTGTTCTGTCCATCGCTATTCCCCTTGTATAATGAACAACATCCCGTGAATAACAATTTTCCAGCTCCACGATAAACGCGCTGTGATCCGCGGTCGAAATCTTCCGCTGAACATAAGCCGTGCCCTGCGGATCCTGATCCGGTCTCATATCCGGATTGAATACCAAAGCGTTTTTCCCTTCCGCGCGCATCCGGTAAAAATGCCAGCGGCCTGGTTCTTTGGGTGGTTCCGGCTTGTCAAAATAATCAGGCCGGGTCCTCTTGAAATATCCGGGATATCCATAATCATCTCCACCTAAACAGCCATAAGCCCAAACCTCACCCAAGGCTTGTATTTCAAAAGTTCCGGCATCCAAATGTGCATGATTCACCTTATTGTCGCCGGCGTGTATCGCGATAAACAGCGCGTTCGGATCAGAATTTCTTTCCAGAAGCGAGGAAATCTCTATTCCATAAATATGATTATCCAATGGTATCTTCACCTCTTTCTCTCTGCCCTCTCGAACCATTTCCCCGTCATAGCAGAGAAGATCGAACCATTCCATTCTGCCTCGATCCTGCATCAGCAAGTCATACTGTAACTTTGCCAGCAACGGATCATTGAAATGCTTGCCAAACCAGAAAAATGTGTAGTACTTATTATTCTTGATAGGATCATCCCCCACATTCAATGTCACAACCGGACCTGTCATCAGTATCGGAAAATAACCGCTTTTCTTTAATCCGGGGGTCTCCGCTAATCCATAAGTCGTCCCCAGCATTCTCTGAACACCTTCCAATGAATACAATGTTGAAATCAAACCATATTCCCAATACGCCAATCCTTCCACACTTTGACCATCCGGCTCAAATGAAGTGATATAATAAGGCAGACACTCCAATGCATAAGCGGCCAACTTACTTAATCTCTGCGGATCTCTCTCTAAAAAGGTCAGCGCTCCTAACGCGATATTTCCATTGCAAATACCATTCCAGTTATGATTTTCATGACACCACCATTGAAGAGGAACCGTTCCATCGAATTGAGCTAGAGTCGGTGTAAAAACATATTTATCCACCGTCTTGAAAATAAAATCCTTCTGTTCATCTGAAAGAAAATCATACAGTCCATCATAAACTAACGCCGCACAAAAGAGCCCCATTGCCGTATCTAAATAATGACGGTCTTTATAAGGCGGTTTTATGGCGATCCCCCAGTCTTCATAAGTACACAAATTCTCATAAAGTTTAAAAGCATATTGCGCATATTTCTCCTCACCGGTCACCCAATACGTCATCAGCAGCGTCGTCATATATCCGGAAGTTACATGAGTTCCGATCCTTCGGACATCCGCTGTATCCAATATCCCCGCAGGTATAGGTTGGCGCATCACCCATTCCGCACCTCCTTTGATAGACTCCCAACTGTATTCAACCAGAGGATCCTTGCTTTGAGCAAGTTCTTTTAAACGCTCAATATCTTTCTCAGAAGCCAGCATCCTGGGATGAATATTTTCAAAACCACCCTTTTTAAAATCAGACAGGATTCGTTCCGCCGTGATCTTCTCAAATTTTACTTCTGACATAAGTTTTTCTACTTGAGCAACTTCTTCTTTTGATTGTGCGTTTGCGCCAACCACATAAGCCAAACTGAATGCCAGAATCCAACTCCAAATCAAATTCTTCATATTAAAAAATCCCGTTCATACCATTAAAATGGCGAAAAGATTCTAACAAAAGAATCGTCACAGTTAAATTCCTATCGCTCTTTTTCTTTTTATATTTTAAAGTTTGTGCCGCCGGATGATCAAAACCGGTTTCTAAAATCATGGATAGTTTTCTACATATCTTTCGGTGGCTTCGACCGCTTGTCTCTCCTTGCGGGTTATTGTGGCTTTTTTTAGTGATAATGGGCATCTATCTTCTTCGGAGCAAAAAGAAATACTGCGGAAGTCTTTGTCTGATAGTTGCCTTGCTTTTCAGTTTAGCCGGAGGCAGACCCTTCCCTGAATATTTAATGAGCACCTTGGAGAAACCCTATCAAGATATTCATTTAGAAAACCTTCCCAAATGTGATGCGGTCGTATTGCTGGGGGGTGGCCAGTGCAGTTCGGAACATCCTCCTTTCTATATGGAACTTAACGAAGCCGGTGACCGTGTTCTGCATGCGTTTGAGGCTATGCGCCAAGGCAAGGCGGAAAATATTGTACTCAGCAGCGGTTTTAATCGCATTGGAGTTGACCAAAAGAATCCCTGGAGCGACTACCTAACCAATTGGATCGGCAACTGGGACATCTTCAAGGGAAACATCTCTTCTTTAGGCGGCCGTATGAATACGCATGATGAGGCGCAAGGCGTAAAAGAGCTAGCTCAGGAAAAAGGCTGGAAAAAAATCATGCTGGTCACATCCGCTTACCACATGAAACGTTCCGCGGAAATTTTCAGAAGAATGGATTTAGAAGTCGTTGAATATCCGGTGGATTTTTATGTCGCTGGCATTCCGAAAAATCCGCCGTATTTCACTCTTATTCCTGAATCTCAAGGGTTAAAATACTCCGAAATCTGGTTCAAGGAAATCATAGGGAACCTTCTTTATAAACTGTATTGACCCAGCTCTTTGTGACAAACATCAAACTTATTTCATTGTTCCTAAAAGGATCAGGCCTTATAATCAACACAGAGAGCTTTTGAGTTCATTAAGTAATTTTAATATGAAAAAACTGATATTGAGTTCGATTCTTATATCCTTAGCTGCCGCCATTCAGGCACAAGTTCCTATTGTTCCTCCACAAGAAGAACTAGATCGTCCTTTCGGCAGTTATGATGAAACCGCATTTCAATCTCCGTCAAAGGTTTATTATCCGGAAACCTGGTTCCATTTTATCGGGGGCAATGTTGCTACAAACGGTATCACCGCGGATTTGGAAGCAATAGCCGCAGCCGGATTCTCCGGCATCCATCTATTCCACGGGCAATTTGGCGGAGCCTGGCCGGGTGTGGAAAATCAGATCCCTTGCCTCAGTTCTTCATGGAATGATGCTGTTCAATACACTGCCAAAGAATGTAAACGCCTTGGATTACGTTTTACCATGCAAAACTGTCCGGGCTGGGCTATGTCCGGTGGTCCCTGGATCCAGCCGCAGAACGCCATGCGTCACTTGGTATGGAGCAGAACGGATGCTGAAGGCGGGACGATCGATCTAAAACTTGCTCAACCCCAGCCATCTAATGAGGATTGGAGAAACTATCAGGATATTACGGTTCTGGCTTTCCCCACTCCGTTGGATGACACCGGCACTTTCCTGACACCGGAATCTACAAAAAGCAATGACTCTATAGACTGGAAAGGTTTCTTATCCGGCACCGTCAAAGCGCAAAATATCCCGGCTGCTTCAGAAGAGAATCCTCATTGGGTAGAAATAACTTTTGCCTCTCCTGTCAAGATCAGGACTCTGGAATTTCCCAGCATAAACAGTTTGCTGCACGCCAGATGTTATGAACCGGGTGTCTCCCTCAAACTTCAGGCGATCCTTCCGGATGGCAGTGCCAAAGATGTATTGAACACAGAATTGCCCCAAGCCAGCTGGCAGGATGATAAGCCGGTCTCTTTTGCCTGTTCTGAGGTCGAAGGGGTAAAAACTTATAAATTCTCCTTTGTTAATAAATATAATATCTCACTGAATCCGATCCATTTATACTCTGGAGCCAGAAAAAACAACTGGGAATCTGAAGCGGGCTGGACATTAAGAAGCATTGAACGCACCGGAGATTTGGCAAAACAATCCTCAGATGCTTATATCTCACTGGATTCCATTCGTGACCTTTCAGCTTACATGGACGCTGAAGGCAATCTGAAATGGGAATCTCCCGGAGGAAAATGGACGATCCTGCGCATCGGTCATGTCAACACTGGAATGAAGAATGGCCCCGCTCCTGCGGAAGGAACCGGCTGGGAATGCAATAAACTTTCAGAATCCGGCGCTATGGCTCATTATGCCGGATACATCGGCAAACTCTCTGGAGAAAACGGACCTCTGGCCGGCGGGTTGCTCAACGGTATGCTGATGGACAGTTGGGAATGCAAAACACAAACCTGGACTCCCAACATGGAAAATGAATTTGAAAGAGTAAGCAATTATTCTTTGAGAAAATGGCTTCCGGCGGTATTCGGTTATGTCATTGATGATCAGGAAACTACTTTTCGTTTTCTCTATGACTGGCGCAGAACGATCGGAGATCTCTTTGTCAATCAGTTCTATGGACGCATGGCAAAAATGGCTAAAGAAAACGGCATTTCCATCACCTACGAAACCGCGGCCGGTGATATCTTTCCCGCGGACATCCTTGAGTACTATAAATACGCGGATGTGCCTATGTGCGAATTCTGGCAGCCGTTTTCTGGAGGTTATGTTGGATCTCTGAATTTCAAGCCGATCAAGCCGACAGCCTCCGCAGCCCGTATGTACGGCAAACCTCGCGTCTCCGCTGAAGCGTTTACCTCTTTTTCTCTCACATGGGACGAACATTGGGAAATGCTCAAGGAAGTCGCCAATATCAACTGGGTCGAGGGTGTCAGCCACTTGGTATTCCACACCTATACACACAATCCGAGAACAGACTTCCTGCCGCCGGGAACTTCTTTCGGCTCCGGGATCGGAACACCTTTCCTGCGCGGACAGACCTGGTGGAAACATGTACCGGAATTCACCACTTATCTGGCTCGCTGCAACTACATGCTGGAAAGAGGAAAACCCGTCTCCGACGTGCTCTGGTATCTGGGTGACGAGATCAATCATAAACCGGATCAGGAAGCTGCATTCCCTGCGGGGTATAAATACGATTACTGCAACCCGGATGTACTGTTGAATCGTCTTTCGGTTCAGGACGGACTTCTGACCACACCGGAAGGCATCCGTTACCGCTTGTTGTGGATACCGGATTCCACAAGGATGCATCCTGAAACTCTGGAGAAGTTATATTCACTGATCCATGAAGGCGCCAATGTCGTGGCTAATCCGCCCAAAGGTCTTGTTACACTCTCCGGCGGAGAAGAATCTCAAAAACGCTTCAATGCCGCTGTAAACAGGATCTGGGGTCGGGACCGCGCAAAGGGTGAACGCGATATTGGCAAAGGTCATATCCTGTCCGGAGTCAAATTGATCGCGGCGCTGAAACACTACAGAGTGGCTCCCGATGTCATTGGCGACGCTCTCTGGGTGCATCGGCAGATCGAAGGCGCGGACTGGTACTTTATCTGCGCGCCAAAAGGAAAAGATTTCAACGGGACTATGTATTTCCGCACACAGGGACTTGTCACTGTATGGGATCCGCTGACCGGCAGCAGACAGCCGATATCCAGCACGCTCAATGGTGACTATACTTCTGTTGATTTATCACTGCCTCAGGCGGGATGCTGTTTCCTGGTATTCACACCGAATGACGACAACACGCCGGTCATCAACGATGATTCTCCGGAAACCATTCTGGCTCTGGAGAATGAATGGACTCTCTCCTTCCCGGAAGGCTGGGATGCCCCGGCTTCCATCAAGGTCAGTACATTATCTCCCTGGAAAGATCTGGATGTATCGAAAGAAGCCAGGGCTTTTTCCGGAACCGTTTCCTATACGACATCTTTTGATGTGGACACGATATATCCTTCCACTGAATACACTCTGGATCTGGGCAAGGTGGAAATGATCGCTGTTGTCAAATTAAACGGCCAGACTCTCCGGACTTTGTGGACTCCTCCCTATAGTCTGGATGTATCCAAAGCTCTCCGAGCCGGAACCAATGAACTCACTGTAGAAGTGACCAGCACTTGGTTCAACCGGCTGGTCTATGATGCCGGACAACCGGAAGCCAACAGAAAAACCTGGACCATCAGCGGGCCTTCCAAAGATTCACCGCTTCGTGAAAACGGCCTACTGGGTCCTGTTGTTCTACGAATAAAAGAGTAATAAGACTGAAAAAGATCCCCGACGGAACTCAACCGTCGGGGATTTTTTTTAGAACCATGGATGGACACAGATGAACTCAGATATTTTTACTATATTGAATAACAATGGAGACGCGGAAACGAGCGAGTCGCCAGACTCTACAAAACATCTTGTTATTAAATAATTTATCTGTGCTCATCCGTGTGTATCTGTGGTTCTTTTCATTCCATCCGTGGTTCTAAAAAAAAGACGCGAAAATTTCGCGTCTCTACGTTACATCTTATTGCTAAACAACAAAATATCTGTGTAAATCTGTGGTTCTATAAAATGAAACTGGAATCAATCAAAGAAGGAAATTGGTTGCGGGGAGTGGACTTGAACCACTGACCTTCAGGTTATGAGCCTGACGAGCTACCGACTGCTCCACCCCGCGTCCAAGGCGGAATCACTATATTCCAGAAACCAAATCATTGCAAGATTTATTTTTGAGGCAATACGATATTTGAAGAGACGCACAGGCCGTGCGTCTCTACGGAATTATATTGATTATGAATTTGTTATTGTAGAGACGAGCGATCGCGCGTCTCTACAGAACATATTGATTATGAATTGGTTATTCTAATGTCACAACAACTTTCGTTCCCGGTTCAATGGTCAGTGTCCATTCACCGTCTTTGGACTTTAATGTACCTTTGTTTGTCTTGGGTGTACCGGCACATTTGAAGTACAATGTTCCGATTCCCTCGTCTGAAGAGACTTTGATGGTCTTGGCATCCCGATAAACATGGACTTTGCCATGAGGAGTGGGAACATCCCCTTCCATCCATTCCAAGCCGCCTAAGACCGGAGTCACACTATACTCCTCATAACCTTTCTTGGTGGGTTTCACACCTAGATAATACTTGCCCAGCAAATAGATAGGACTGGCACCCCAGGCATGACAAAGGCTCTTGCCGTAAGGACGGCCATACATTTCCAGATGCTGTCTGCCAGTCTGCTCCGGATTGTACTTCTCCCAGAAACTGGTCGCGCCCAGCTTGATCATTCCGCCCCAATAATCTTTCATTTCCTTCAACACCGTTTCCTGTTCACCCATCGCGCAGAACGCTTCCAGTTCATAGAAACGCATATAAGGTGTGGAAATCTTCATGACCTGATCATTGAGCAGCACGTTTTTCTTGACCAGCTGCTGTTTTTCAGGGCTGATATAGTTGAAGAAAATCGCGAACATATTGGCATAACGGGTCACAGTGTCACTCTGTTTCCCGTTCACGACATTATTGATGAAAGCGCCTTTCTCCCCATTCCAGAAGGTTGGGATCAGCTTGGCCCGCAATTCGGAAGCTAACGCGGAATAACGATCATGATCGGCCTTGTTTCCCATCAGATCCGCGCACAACACCATTGTTTCCAAACTCTTGCAGAAAAGGATCTGTTCAAAGCTGATCTCCCCGCTCTTATCCATTGGGAAATCCGTCCAATCAATAAAGACCCAATCGCCCGGCTGTCCCTCGACCATTCCATTGTCATTGCGGCGGTTCAGCACAAACTCCATCAAAGTCTGCATCCTGGGATAGATCTGCTTCAGGAAAGAATCATCCCCCGTGTACATATAATAATCATAAATACCCAGGAACCAATAGAATGTATAGTCCAGGATCGTATTGATATGACAATAAACAGGATCCTTTGTTCTCAAGAGCCAGGTCGTGCGCTTGACCGTGTCTTTATCAAAAAAGAGATAATAATTCATCAAATAGCTCTGCAAGGCATCACCGCTCCATGCCCAGCGATCGCGTTTGATACCATCAATAAATGTCTCGCGTGTAGTCAGATGCAGAGTATAAGCGCCAACATCCCACATTTTATTCACTTCCTCATCATTGCAGCGGAAAGAACCTTTATACTCTTCCGGGAGGTATTCATATAACATACTGATCTTGTCATACTTCACACCTTTATCCGCGGCCAGATAAATGTACCGGAAAGCCTTTGATCCGCTCATTGTGAAAATCTTCTCATTCGGAGCGACCTGATGAGTGATCTCATTCGTCACATTATCCCCATCTACCGTGATCCAATCGGATGTCTCCGCTTCTTTCCAATCCTGCGCCTCTTCAAGACTTTCGCCGTAACCGATCCTGATGGAGCCTTTCCCCTTCAAACCATGAAAACGCAGATAACCAAATGTTTCTCTGCCAAAATCAAAGAGTTCGCCATCCCCTGCAGTCTTGCGGGACACCGCTTCCTTAGGTTCGGTATTGAGTTTGAAATCCGAGGGTTTTTGCTCAATGGAATCAAAGTTCCAGCAATCCGCTGAAACATACTCAAAATCATGATTTTTCTCCGGAAGACGCTTCTTTTCGGAACTGCAAACCAACCAGGAAGAATCCGTCGCGAAAGCATTGCCTTTAATAAACAGTGTCGGAGGCGTTTTCTGATTAAAAACCTGGATGATCAGGCTGTGCTCGCCCGCAGGAATATCCACTTTCTGAGGTGCCCCAAACAAGCGTTGTCCATCCATCACAACATTATACAAACCTTCGGCGCATATTTCGATCGTCTCAGGCTGGGTCAGTTTTGCGCTTTTCCTAAACTCAACGATGGGATAGGCGCTGTCGATCCTCC
>JAEENR010000148.1 GCA_016283885.1 Verrucomicrobiota bacterium | reverse complement strand
CCGCCAGAATGCCATCGACATCTTCATGGACTGCCCCAGCCGCGAACGCGCCGGATGGCTTTGCGACAGCTTCTTCACCTCGCGTGTGGAATACGATCTGACCGGACAGAGCATCATCGAAAAAGCCTTCCTGGAAGACTTCCTCCTGCCGGAGAAGTTTGAGCATATCCCCGAAGGCATGGTCGCCATGTGCTATCCTTCCGATCACTATGACGGTGTCTTCATCCCCAACTGGTGCATGTGGCTGGTCTCCGAGATCGGCGAATACTACCAGCGCACCGGCGACCGCGAAATGATCGACAAGATGAAACCACGCGTCCTGGGTATCATTAACTACCTGCGCACCTTCAAGAACTCCGACGGTCTGCTGGAGAAACTCCCCAGCTGGGTCTTTGTGGAGTGGTCACGCGCCAACAGTCTGGTGCAGGATGTGAACTATCCTTCCAATATGCACTACGCCGCTATTCTGGACGTAGCCGCCAAACTCTACGACATGCCCGAACTGGCCGCCGAGGCTTATGTCATGCGTGATATCATCCGCAAACAATCCTGGAACGGCAAATTCTTTGTGGATAACGCCGTGCGCAAAGACGGCAAACTGGAACTCTCCGGTGAGTCCACTGAGATCTGCCAGTACTTTGCCTTCTTCTTCGACCTGGTCACGCCGCAAACTCACGGCGAACTCTGGAACACTCTGGTGAACGACTTCGGTCCCAAGCGCCGCGAGACCAAGAAATGGCCTGAAGTCCACATGGCCAATCAATTCGTGGGCAATGTCATGCGTCTGGAGCTGCTCTCCCGCTACAACGCCGGAGTGGACAAGATCCTGGATGAATCCATCGGCTATCTCCTTTACATGGCCGAACGCACCGGCACCCTGTGGGAAAACGACGGCGCTTACGCCAGCTGCAACCACGGCTTTGCCAGTCACGAGATCCGTGTCCTGTACCGCGATGTGCTGGGTGTCAGCTCTGTGGACTCTCTGCGCAAGATCGTCAAGCTGAACATCGGCCAAAGTCCGCTGGAATGGTGCCAGGGTACCCTGCCCACTCCGGACGGTCTCATCCAAATCAGATGGCAGCGCGATGAAAACGGCGAGCTCAAGCTCACCACTAAACATCCCAAAGGCTGGGTCATCCTGAACCAGACCCCTCGCGCCGAATAGAGCCTCCTTACTAAACAAAAGCGCGCTGTCACACACGGCAGCGCGTTTTTTTCATTCTGTTTTTTATTGTTCCTTTTTGTGCAAATCCGAAGTTGAACTGCGGATTTGCACAGTCATGACTTACAAAAAAGAACCACAGATTTACACAAATATTCACAGATAATCTATTCTATAACAAAATATTATCTGTGTTTATCCGTGTCTATCCGTGGTTCTTTTAATCCTTGAAATGTTTTACAAACCGCGGAGCGTGTCGTAGGTATAGATGCCCGCGGAGTGGCCGTCGCCCCAGGTCAGCCGCAGACCATAGCCGCCGATCGGTTCCATGGATACCAGCTGGAAGGATTCCGGTGTGAGCGGAGGACGTTCCGGCAAAGCATGAGCCGGTCCCGCCACATCGGGCTCGCCTTTGCACCAGGCGCAGGGGCATTCCTCACGCAGTTTGCGGAGCGGGATGAACTGTTCCGATCCATCGCTCCAGCAGAGCGCCAGCTCCCCGCCAATGATATCGGAGCGAACAGGAGTGAGCATGGCAGACTATTCTGAGGTTTCTTCACCGCCCAGGTTGGCCCGGCGGGATATTCTGGGCATACAAATAGGACGTGTGGCTGTCCTCACAAATTCGACCAGCTTCAGCGCCTCGGCAGAGTGGACCGCATTCCGTGCCTGTTCGATCGCGTCCACACGTTTCAGCCCGGAACAGAAAAGGATATGATAGGCGCGCTTGATCTCCAGACGGACTTCGGAGCTGATGCCCGCGCGGCGCAGTCCCACGATATTCAACCCGGCCAGCAGGTTCTTGTCATAAGCAATGGTATAGGGAGGGATATCTGCGCTGACGGCGGACACACCCTGGAGCATACCCAGATCGCCAATACGGACGAATTGATGGACAGCCGTATTGCCGGAAAGAACAGCGCGGTCGCCGATATGGACATGACCGCCGACCAAAGCCGAATTAGCCAGAATGATATTGTTGCCCAAAACCGAGTTGTGTGCGATATGGACATTGGCCATCAGCAGACAGTTGTCGCCAATGACGGTGTCTTCATCCAGATTGTTGGAACAGTGGAGCGTGACCATCTCGCGGAAGGTATTCCCGTTGCCGATGCGCAGACGGGTCGGACCGCCGGAGTACTTCAGATCCTGCGGCTCCGCGCCGATTACGGCACTGATCCCGAAATAGTTCTTCTCGCCCGCGGTAGTATGTCCAACGATGCAGCAGTGGTGATCCACTTTGCATCCGGCTCCCAGTTGCACAAATTCACCGATCACGGCAAAAGCACCCACTTCGACAGTGGGGTGTATCTTGGCGTTAGGATGAACGATCGCTGTAGGATGAATCATATATCGTAATTATTCTGCTTTAGTTATGCTTTTCAGCTAAAAGGATTTTTTTTGTTCTTTCCGAAAAAGGAAAACTTTTTGGCCGGTTTCTGGCCGGAGAAAGGATTGTTCCGATCGACAGACGCGGGTTCCGGTTCCCGCGGAACATCAGCGGTACCGAAAGCGGCGGCTTGCGGCTGGGATGCGCTCTTGAACACCGGCACCGGTTTGGGTGCCTTGGGCAGCAGCAACGTGGAGATCAGCAGGAAGATCCATGCCAGCACGATATGAGCCGCGGCAAAGATCCCCAATCCTTCCAGACTGATACAGCCGATACTGTAACAGAGGATACCCGCCGTCATCAGCAGTGCGCCCGGCATCAGCGACGCGCCCGAAAGCATATAAGCCCCGGTCCACTCCACCTGGCGACGGGTCGCCCACGCGATGAGCTTGACCCCAAACATGTAAAGGAAAGACAAAACCTGCCAGATCAGGACCAATGAACAAAAAGAAATAAAAATGACCCAGAAGATCAACGGTCCCATCCAAGCCTTCCACCAGGAGGTGACCCGCTGGCGATTCAGCGAAAAACGATCTATCTGATAAGGGATCTCCATATAATAGCCATTGATGCAATGGATCTTAAAGGAACGCATGGCCAGCTCCAGAGTCAGATCCGAGTCAGTCACCTTTCCGGGACCGCCGTAAGCATTGATCGAAATGGCCAGCTTGGGCGACTGTGCCAGCACCCCATCACGCTCATCCCACACCAAGCGGTTATTAGTGATACTGACCTCCTCCTCCGGCAGAGAATCTATTGCCTGCCCCACAATGGGAAAATAAGCATCACAGACAAACCACAAAATGGAAAGTGAACAAAGCAAAGCGATGACCAGTTCCACCGTAAAAAGAAAGGCCTTCCGCGCATAACCGAAATGCGCGATCCCGCCAAAAGTAAACGGCAGGAACGCTATTTCCGATTTTCCCCGAGGATCCGTATCGCCGTGCGACTCCATCGTCACACTCATTGAACCTTAACCGTCTGCTTTTGTCAATGTTGAAGCATGGATTGTTTACTAAGAAAAATGCAATGAACATCATATTTCTCTCATTTTTCATTAAAATGACAATTTCATATCTTACTTATCTATTTGCAATAAAGTCCCTTTTAAAGATGATTTTTTAAGGATTGAATTCTTAACAGAGCCGTGTAGAATGCTGAGAGCCGCGCGGCAGCAGCCGTTCGGAAAAGGTGTTTTATGTTATCACAGTTGGAAAATGCCGATATGAAGAGATCAGAGACTCCTTGCAGCCTGAATCTCCAAGATTCCAAACTTTTTAAGGAATTCCAAGAGGAACGTGAAGAGATCCTGCGCCACAAGTGGCTGGAGTCTGAACGAGCCGGTTATGATATCGGGTTCGAGCGTGCCCTGATCGACTGGCGGCTCAAACATCGCTCCAAATGGTTAAAAGCACGGAAGCAGAATAACTCTTAAACCTTTGTTTTGAATAGTTTGGACAGATGAACTGGAACCGTAAAGATTTGATCGATATTGAAAGCCTGAGCGCGGAAGAAATTACGACCCTTTTGGCCTGTGCCAAGCAATTCAAACAAGTGTGCCTCTCCCCGCGAAAATACGTTCCGTTCCTGCAGGGGTACACCGTCATTAATTTTTTTGTGGAACCCTCCACCCGGACACGAACCAGTTTTGAGCTGGCCGCCAAACACTTAGGCGCAACGGTGGTCAATCTTTCTGCAGAAGGTTCCTCGCTGAAAAAGGGCGAAACGCTGAAAGATACCGTCCGGAATCTGGAATCACTGAAAGCGGATGTTCTGATCATCCGTCACAGCGCGTCAGGAGCGCCGCAATTCGTCTCGGAACGAGTCAGCTCCTCGGTGATCAACGGCGGAGACGGCGCTCATGCCCATCCCACTCAGGCATTTCTGGACGCTCTCACCATGATCGAGGAACGCGGCACCCTGCAA
>JAEENR010000147.1 GCA_016283885.1 Verrucomicrobiota bacterium | reverse complement strand
CGGTGGTGATGCTTCCTATAATCAACAGCTCTTGCATACTCATCCTATAGGGGACGGTGTCCGGTTGCCCCGCGTTCCCTGAGTAACAGGGATCCGGGGTCGGCCGGATGCGCTATTTGACCAGGAACAGGGCAAAGAAGACGATACTCTCGGCGAAGGCGATAGCTAAAATAGCCATTACCATCACTTTACCGAAGGCTCCGGGATTGCGGCCTACAGATTCAGAGGCTCCTTTACCAACCAGGCCAATGCCAATGGCGGATCCCAACGCTGCCAGAGCGACGTGAAAACTACCGGTGAGTTCGGCTAATAATGCTGTGATCATATTTTATCTTATTCTTATAGTTGCGGGCAGGCGTTTACGGCCGGCCCAAAATGTTTTTTGTTAATGCGCGGTGCCCTCCGATTCCTCCGAGTGACACATCGTCGCGGTAAAGACGGCTGTCAGCAGGGCAAAGACCATTGCCTGCACAAAACCGACCAAAGTTTCAAGGAAGTAAACGGGCAGGGATGCCAGGATGCCTGTGATCGGTCCCATTTCCATCATCGTCTCCATCATGACCTCGCCCGCGTAGATATTGCCGTAAAGACGGAACATCAGCGAGATGGGACGGAAGCAGATGGAGATGATCTCCAGGAAGCCGACCAGAAAGAAGATGACGGCCAGGAACGCCAGCAGCGGCCCGGTGATCCCGTCACTTTTCACACCAAAGAGCTCTTTGGCAACACCTTTGACTCCGTTGAACTTGAAAGCCCAAATCGTCCAGAACAGGAAAAACAGCATGGCCATGGCGCAGGTCATGTTCAGATCCGCGTTGCCGCCGCGCAGCCACGGGATATCCACCATAAAGTGACCGGATCCCGTGGTGTGTCCCCAGCCCATCGAGCCGACACCGGGCAGCAGGCTGAACCAGTTCGTGGAGAGAATAAAAAGGAAAATAGCGGAAAAAAACCAGAAAGTGGGACGAACGACCCGTTCTCCCAGAATGCCTTTGAAAAATTCGTAAAGACCCTCAACGATCATTTCCAGGAAGTTCTGAAGTTTGCCGGGCACCAGGCTCATCCCGCGTGTGGCCATTCTCACAAAGAGGATGATCAGCAGCGTCACGATCCAAGTGATGATCATGGAGTTGGAAATGGTCAAACCCAGGAACCGGAAGACCGGTACCGCCGCCGAGGTGAGTCCATGCTCTTCACCCGTAACAGGTTCTGCTCCAAAAACAGAGGTCAGCATGAACAAAAATATCAGTATAGCGCAGCGGTGCATATATAACTTTAGAACTGAATAAAGAGTGCCGGCCTTACCGAAGGGATGGCCTCCTGGCCAGCACGGGTGAACATTGTGCAAAATTCTTTGTTGTATGTCCAGCAAAAAGGAGCCACAGACCCAAAATCATAAAATATCGGCCTTGCGGGATGGATAAATATCTGCTATCTTGGTTAGGTCGTTCCTTGCGGTAACCGCTGAGGAACTGGAAAAGAACATAAGTTATAATTATACATAGTTTAACGCTTTAGCGTAAGAACAATAAGGTCTGGTTTCAAAATCGCCGATTTTTAATCACAGACCCAATTTGCAGAAAACATTCCCTGGCGGGGTGTCATTTTGTGTTTTCTGTGATGTGACTTGGCGAGCCTTGGGGTACGAAACAGAATGTTGATCATGTATTATTATTCTAAAAGATAATGATTTTTTGTTTTTCAAAGTGTTAAAGGCAATAAACATGAAGATCAAGAACATATTCATATTAGGAGCGCTGATATGTGCAACGTCAACCATATTAGCGGATTCGGTTCCTGTTATTACAACTCAGCCGATGAGCCAAACGGTGAATGAAGGCGATAGTGTCACTTTCAGCGTAGTGGCAGAAGACGGCAGCAGTGAAAATACTGATTTCAGCATACCTCTTTCCGGTTCTGTGAATCTGGACATGATCTGGATCGAACCGGGAACCTTTATAATGGGCAGTCCGGAAAACGAGCTGGGCAGACAGAGCAATGAAATTCAGCACCAGGTGACTCTGACAAAGGGTTACTGGCTGGGTAAATATGAGGTGACTCAGGCTCAGTATGAAGCCGTTATGGGAACGAATCCCTCCAGTGAGTGGTTCATTGGAGCCGATATGCCGGTGAATGAGGTGGAATGGAATGACGCGAAGGAGTTTTGTCAGAAACTGACAGAGATGATGAAAGCGGCGGGAAAGCTGCCGGAAGGGTATGAATATACTTTGCCGACCGAAGCTCAATGGGAATACGCCTGCCGTGCCGGGACGATCACCGCTTTCAATAATGGAACCAATATCCCTTCAGAAGAACAGCT
>JAEENR010000146.1 GCA_016283885.1 Verrucomicrobiota bacterium | reverse complement strand
AACAGGGGCGATTCATATACTCATCCTGTGGGCCAGAAGCAGCCGAATGCCTGGGGGCTTTATGACATGCACGGAAATGTGTGGGAATGGTGTTCAGACTGGTTTGGAGATTATTCGTCACCAACCGTGACGGATCCCACGGGACCAGACACAGGCACTTCCCGCGTGACTCGCGGGGGCAGCTGGAATTGGAACGCCAGAGCCTGTCGTTCCGCGTTGCGGAATAATTATACACCTGATGAACAGGACAACGATGCAGGCTTCCGTGTAGTTCTGGCTCCGGCTTCGGATTCTAAGGATATGACGATCCCGCTGTCGGATACGGTCGATCTGGAGTTGATCTGGATAGAACCGGGTACATTCACGATGGGCAGTCCCAGTAATGAACTGGGCAGATACAGCAATGAGACACAGCATCAGGTGACACTGACCCAGGGATACTGGCTGGGCAAATATGAGATCACCCAGGCACAATATGAAGCGGTTATGGACAAAAATCCTTCCGATTTCAAAGGGGACGACCTGCCGGTGGAACAGGTGAACTGGAATGACGCAAAAGACTTTTGCGCCAAACTGACAGCAACGGAGAAAGCAGCCGGAAGACTGCCGGAAGGATATGAGTATACATTGCCGACCGAATCGCAATGGGAATACGCCTGTCGTGCCGAGACGACCACAGCGCTGAACAGCGGAAAAAATTTGTCAGATAAGTATAAGTGTCCTGAAATGGATGAAGTGGGGTGGTATTCCTATAACAGCAGCGAACAGACTCATTCTGTAGGTCAGAAGCTGCCGAATGCCTGGGGATTATATGACATGCACGGGAATGTGTGGGAATGGTGTCTGGACTTTTATGGAGATTATCCGGCTTCACCAGTGACTGATCCTACGGAACCGAGTACGGGGTCGGATCGTGTTGTACGCGGCGGCGGCTGGGATCAAAACGCGAGCTGCTGCCGGTCAGCGTACCGGAACAGCTTCAACCCGGATGCCTATTGGCACTACTTTGGTTTTCGCGTTGCGCTGGCTCCAGTTCAATAGAGGATTTTTGAGCTGAAAACAAAGATCCCCGACGGTTATTACCCAGCCGGGGATTTTTTGTTTTCTATGAACTCATTTGTCTTGATGTTTGAAAAAGTTAGTGAAAAAATATGGATATTGTTTGTGACTGACGGCGCAAGCTTTTACGGAAACTCTTGAAATGAATAGATCACGCTTTTTTTTAAGCTGTATTGTGGGATGTCTGCTTGTCCTGAATACAGCGGTTTTTGCGCAAACTTCGGCTGATGAGGCATACCGGCTGATCATTGCCAATTCTTTGAACAATCATTTGACCGGGATCCAAAGCGGCTGGCTTCTGGATAACCGCGGAGGAGCCCCCCTGAGTTTTGCGACAGGCAATGGCGGAGTTTTGACGGATATCAGTATCACAGAAGGGACCGCGCTGATCAGGGAGTTCAATAAAATCGAGACTGGAACTTTGGTGATGGATGCTGACTTTTCTTTGATCAGTGACATTGACGGGGCTTATATTGAATACCGGAATGAGGAGGGTGATGCTGTTTATCATCTGGAAGTCAAAGACGGTCAGTTCTGTCTAGCTGATGACAACGGCGGATATACCTCTCTCCAAAAGAAAGCGGAAACCGGCAAGCGTTATTTCCGTATTTCGCTGGATATGGATAAAGGAACCGCTCAGACAATGATAGACGGGGAACTTTGCGGGAGCAGTCTATTGCTGCAAAAGGACAGTCAGCGCAATGTGACCAATCTGCGTTTTGGCACGACCGAAGAGAGCACGGCTTCTGTCCGGCTCCATACGGTCCATGCCTGTGTCAATTACGCTTTGTACGAGGATTTCAGCTACAGTCCTGTCCAATGGGATTTTCAGGGCGCTGCCGTCAGCGGCGGTGTACTGAAGATTGAACCGAAAGGAAACGCCGCTCATTTCTTTGCCCCGGTCACAGACAAGGTAATTGTTGAGACAAGTCTGTTTTTGGATTCCAAAACACGTCTTTCATGCCGGTTGGCGGATGATTCCAAAACTGTCGCGCTTCTTTCCGCGGAGGGGACAGATCTGCTCCTGAACGGACAGAACATTTATTCCTGTTACGATGGTCTGTGGTATCGTTTACGGTTTGAGTTGGATTTCTTCACTGAAAGCATTCTTGCTAAGGTCAACGGGCGTAAGGTGGCTGTTGTTCCTTTTCAGGACAGTGCATCCGGTATCGCTTCGATCCGGATCACCAATCAGGGTCAGAATGCGCTTCAGGTGGATGATATAAAGATCTTCCGCACTTATAACGAGAAACGATCCGATTATGTTCCTGTGCCGGTCATTCCCGCTGATCCAAAGGGCTACAATGTCGGGATCAATGTCTGCTCCTTGTGGCAGGAAGGAACTCACTGGGGCTGGGCGACAGTGACACCGCATGAGTCTTTGGTGCTGGGTTATTATGACGAAGGGATCCCGGAGACTGCCGATTGGGAAATCAAGTACATGGTGGAACACGGGATCGATTTTCAGGCATTTTGCTGGTACGCGGATCAGTCCTCCACCTTTTTGAAATCTCAGCATCTTTCCGCCCAGCTTCATGACGCGTATATGAACGCACGCTATTCGGAAGCCATGAATTACTGTCTGATCTGGGAATGTGCCAACGCGGCGCGTCCGGCCTCGTTGGATGATTTCAAAAAGTATTTCGTCCCTTACTTCATCGAAAATTATTTCAAAGACCCTCGCTACATGAAAATAGAGAATCGTTTGGTTTTCTGCATTTTCTCACCGGGATCGCTG
>JAEENR010000145.1 GCA_016283885.1 Verrucomicrobiota bacterium | reverse complement strand
ATATTCTTACTGATGAGGATTTAATTAATCTGCAAAATCGTCTGGAAAAAATCCATTATGTGAAATCTTTCCAAAAGAATCTGGAAGGTGAGGTTTATCAGAATATCTTAAATAATGATCATATACTCTATGACCGTGATTCAAAGATAGATTATTGGCTGAAAAGAATTTTCTATGGGAAATTCAAAAAAGGTGAAGCCAGGTATTTACAATACTTCTGGGATATTCAGCCGCTTATCCATGTCCAGGAACAAAAGATAGATATTGATCAATGGAATGAAATCAGCAAGCCTTATAAACAACTTGAATCAGAAATAGACCATATGGAGTTCGATTCTGTGAAAGATGCTATAAAAAATAGTATCACATTTATTCACAACGCGGATTCTCTTAAAGTAATAGATGATGCAGTAGGAGAATTTGATGACCTCAAAAAGCACTATGATTACATTTATATCGAACGAAACAAAGCCATAACAGTCTGTGCGCTGGAACGCTATTTTCTGAAAAACAAGCATTATCCCGAAACACTTCGAGAATTAGTGCCGGAATATATAGAATCTCTACCAGTATCCGAAATGGTATCCTATTCTGACAAAGAGTACCTATTTTATGAATCTGATGGAGAAAGCTATTCTTTCAATCTTTAGATCTTTATTACTAATCAAACAAGCCGGGTTCATCGCCCGGCTCTACACAACACATTTGAATATAAGAGACTTTTGTAGCCAATAACTGATCTCTAATGATAGTTTTGGCTAAATGAGGTGTCACTTTACAAGGCATTCAGAGACAATCTCTTCTCTTCCATCTGGATATTTTTTCATGATACGGCCATCTTTCCAAACAGCAATAGGCAGATTCATGGCAAATGCTTTCTTCACCGCTTCTTCTCCGGCTTTACGCGCAGCTTGACTCAGAATTTCTACAAAGACTTCATGATGATTCTCCTCTAAATCATCCATATCTAAATCACCCATGAATTCTTCTTTTTCCCTATTGTTTATATCTTGGCTCATATTGTTTGATTCCTAAATAAAGTTCATCTCTTGAACCAAGAGGATACTAGCATCTTATAAACTTTTTTCAAGAACTGAAATAGTATCCCCGCCCGGTGTTTTCTATGATGCGTTAATGCCCAGGTAGGCGCGGTGGACACGGTAGCTGATGGAGGTCAATATCTCCCAGGGGATCGTTCCGGCCCATTCAGCCACCTGCGCGGCGGTAACGCTTTCCTCTCCCTGTTTGCCGATCAGCACCGCTTCATCCCCGTTCCGCACCGAAACCGGCACCGTGCTGACATCCACGATCATCTGATCCATGGTGATACGTCCCAGGATCGGGCACCGATGTCCGTGGATCAAAACATGACCTTTGCCCGAGGCGTTCCGGTGGTAGCCGTCACCGTAACCGGCTGTCAAAGTGGCGACCTTCATCGGTTTGGACGAGGTGTAAGTGTGGCCGTAGCTCAAAGTCTTGCCCGCGGGAATGTTCTTGACCAGAGAGACCCGGCATTTCAGGGACAAAGCCGGGCGCAAAAAGTCCTGTATCTTTCCTTCCGGCACACGGCTGCCGGTCGGCGCGATGCCGTAAATGATCAGTCCCGGACGGGTCGTATTGAATAAACTATTGTCTTCAAACAAGATCCCACCGCTGCTGCTGGCATGGGTGTAATCCAGACCGATCCCCATGCCCAGAAGCTGTTTGACAAGCGAGCTGAACTGCTCCAGCTGGTTTTTGGTAAACTCCTCATCATCTTCCACCGCGGCCAGATGAGTATAAACACCTTTCAGGCGGATACATCCCTCCTGTTCTTCCATATTCTTCAGCTGCCGCACGAGCGCAAGCGCCTGGTCAGCCTCCACACCCAGACGTCCCATCCCGGTATCCACTTTCACCTGGATCAGCGCGGTGGCTTTCATCTTTTTGGCTACGGACACGTAGGCTTCCGCCTCGTCCAGGGTCGAGATCGTTCCCATCACTTTCTGGCGGATGGCGTACTCGATCTCATCCTTGGTGCAGGCACCCAGCATCAGGATGGGCCAGCCCTGACCGCGGGAGCGGATGTCGCGGGCTTCATTCAGGTTGGCGACACCGAAAGCGTTGGTTCCGCAGTTCATGAGGTGTGAAGCGATCTCCTTCAGTCCGTGACCGTAGGCATCGGCTTTCACCACCGTCATGATCTGGGTCAGCGGCCCCACCCGGTGACGGATCCAGGCCAGATTCTCGCGAAGCGCGTTCAAATCCACTTCTGCCCAACAACGATATACAGGATAAAGACTCATAAAGGTAATGTGCGTGTATTCTTGACTTTAACAAATTGGACCGGCCGCAAATAAATGGGTTCCATTTCTTCAGGCGCAATAAAAACTTTCCGCTCAAGCGCTAAGACGGCCAGATCCTCCGCCCGGGGATAGAGCGGTCTGGCCTCCGGCAGCAGTCTGCCCAGATCGGGAGCGCCAACCTGAGAGGAGTTTTTGACCAGTTCCCCGGCCTCTGCCCGGCTGATGATGCGGAGCGGTTCCACGGTCTGCGGAATCGTATCCGCCGCGCCGGTTTGATAGGCCGCGTGATAGAATTCATCCCGCTGAGCATCTATCAGAATATGGATCGTGCCCTGCCAGCCCTGGCGGAAAGCCCTCAGCGCCAAAGCGTCAGCCGTGCTGACCGCCGCCAGTTTCAGTCCTGTGGCCAGATGCCATCCCTGAGCAAAGGCGATCGCCGCGCGGATCCCGGTATATGAACCCGGCCCCACACCTACCGCCAATGTATCCACCTGACTGTTATCCAGATGAAGCTGATCCAGCAAACGATCGACACAGGCGCAGATCCCTTCACTGGGAACCGCACCCGGCACAGGCCCGGTCAGCCCGGTTTCCGTATCTACCCGCGCCAAAACACGCCGGGATCCCGTTTCCATGATCGCGATGGAACGGAACGAGGTCGAAAAATCTACGGCAAGCAGTGTCTCAGCACTCATATCACGTGCTCTGGTTTAAGGTTCTTTTGCCTTCCAAACAAGTCTTTTGTTTGAAAAGCTGGCTTTTTTATTCAATTTAGGTAAAATTACCCCGTTTTATGAAAAGATTCGGAACATTTCTTATAACGATGGTGACCGGCATGCTGCTCCTGAGCGGCTGCTCGGAATACGCAACAAGTAAAAATCCTGTTGAAAAACAAGAACCGGCGGCCGCCGCTGCAACCCAAACGGAACAAAAGGCTGCCCCCGGCGCAAAGATCGCTGTGATCGAGACGGATAAAGGCACAATGACGCTGGAGCTGTGGAGCGATGTCGCCCCGAACACCGTGGCCAACTTTGAGAAGCTGGCCAATGAGAAGTTCTACGACACTACCGCCTTCCACCGCATCATGGACGGATTCATGATCCAGGGCGGATGTCCCAATACCAAACCCGGCGGCAATATGGCACTGGCCGGCACAGGCGATCCGGGCTACAAGATCAAGGCCGAGTTCAACGACCGCCACCACGTCCGCGGCGTGATCTCCATGGCGCGCTCACAGGATCCGGATTCCGCAGGCTGTCAGTTCTTTATCTGCACCGGCGACGCGACCTTCCTGGATGGGAAATACACCTGTTTCGGCAAGCTGATCAGCGGCGATGACGTTCTGGAAAAGATCGCCAAGACTCCCGTTGAAGCCAGTGCTATGGGCGAAAAGAGCAAACCCACCGAACGCGTGGAGGTCAAATCCATCCGTGTGACGGAAAAGAAGTAACCCTTTGAAAATCTTTATAATATGAGTAACGATAAAAAAGACCTCGTGGTCATCGAAACCACTGAGGGCAGCATGACTCTGGAAATGTGGAGTGATGTCGCCCCGGAAACAGTCAAAAACTTCAAGAAACTGGCGGACAGCGGTTTCTATGATTCCACCGCTTTTCACCGCATCATGGACGGATTCATGATCCAGGGCGGATGTCCCAACACCAAACCCGGCGGCAATATGGCGCTGGCCGGCACGGGCGATCCGGGCTACAAGATCAAGGCCGAGTTCAACAAGCGGAACCATGTCCGCGGCGTGATCTCCATGGCGCGCGCCCAGCACCCGGATTCAGCAGGCTGTCAGTTCTTCATCTGCACCGGCGACGCGACTTTCCTGGATGGACAATACACCTGCTTCGGCCAGCTGGTCGAGGGCGATGACGTTCTGGAAAAGATCGCCAAGACACCGGTCGGCCGTTCCTCCATGGGTGAAATGAGCCGTCCGCTCAAGCGCGTGGAAGTCAAATCCATCCGAAGCAAGCAATAATCCCCTGACACTCAGGGTTCAACAGCAGTCCGGGCTTTCCCGTCCGGGCTGCTGTTTATTTATACAATAAAGTCAAAAAACTCAGTTGCGAAACCGTCGTTTCCGAAACCACCAGTTCCGAAACGGCTGTTTCGCAACTGAAAAATATTTTGTATCAATTTGAAAAACAAATAGATATAGAATAAGGCCATTTTTTCGGTTTCTCAAACAAAAGAAAATGTGTCAGCGACTGCTTTCTTATCAAAAATTCAAACTTCGCGATTATCCTCTTGCTTCTCAGCCGATATGATGTAGAATGCGCGCG
>JAEENR010000144.1 GCA_016283885.1 Verrucomicrobiota bacterium | reverse complement strand
GGAATCCCTGACTCATGGGGTTGACATCCTGCTTGCAAAGCTGCGCAAACTCCTTCAGTTTCTCCTTCTGGGCTGAATCCAGATGGCGCGGGACTTCCACCATCACCCGGACGTGCAGATCCCCGGTACCGTGGCCGTGGACATTCTTCACACCCATGCCGCGCAGACGGAAAACCGTGCCCGACTGAGTTCCCTCCGGGATGACGATACGCTTCTTGCCCTGCAAAGTGGGGGCTTCCAGCTCACCGCCCAGAGCCGCCGTCACGAATGGGATCGGCATATCGCAGATCAGATCGTCGCCGTCACGCTCAAACAGATCGTGCGGCTTGACGCTCAGAAATACGTACAGATCGCCGGCCGGGCCTCCACGCAGTCCTGCCTCACCGTTGCCCGATGAACGCAGAC
The DNA here is from genome assembly GCA_016283885.1 of Verrucomicrobiota bacterium. Lineage (GTDB taxonomy): Bacteria > Verrucomicrobiota > Verrucomicrobiia > Limisphaerales > UBA1412 > UBA1412. The sequence goes on along the minus strand of JAEENR010000144.1, from coordinate 5,694 downwards.
GCGTGCCTGTATCCACTCCCGGCGGGATCTTGATGGTGACCTTGGACATCTGAGTTGCCCGGCCTGTTCCCCGGCAGGCTGCGCAGGGCTTCTCCGGGATGCGTCCCGTACCGGCACACTTCTGACAGGTCTGCACCATACTGATCCAGCCGCTGCCGACCTTGACCTGGCCTCTGCCGCCGCAGTCGGGACAGCTCTTCATGCTGGCACCCGGAGCCAGACCCGTGCCGTTGCACTGTTTACAGGCGACCTCTTTGCGGATGTTGAGTTCCTTCTCGCATCCCATGGCGGCCTCTTCAAAACTGATCTCCAGGTCATAGCGCATATCATTGCCGCGCTGTGCCCCGTTGCTGCTGCGGCGTCCATGCATCCCGCCAAAAAGCTCATCAAAGATGCTGCCGCCGGCACCGCCTCCGAAAACCTGACTGAAAATATCGAACGGATCCTGGAACCCGGCACCGCCTCCGCCGCCGAAACCGCTCCGTTTGCGGGGATCGAATGCGTCGGCTCCATATTGATCATAAGCCGCGCGCTTCTGAGGATCGCTCAGTACCTCGTAAGCCTCCCCCAGCTCCTTAAATTTTTCCTCGGCTGTCTTGTCACCCGGATTTTTATCGGGATGATACTTGATAGCCAGCTTGCGGTAGGCCTTTTTCAGTTCCTCCGCTGTGGCGTTTTTTTCCACGCCTAAAATAGCGTAATAATCTTTTGCCATACTCTCCTATTTCCCCTCCTCAGTTTTTTCCGACGGCTTGCGGGCCACGATCACACGAGCCGCGCGGATCAGACGCTCGTTCATCTTGTAGCCCTTGCGCAGCACCTGCGCCACATGGCCGTCCGGCACTTCGTCCGTCTCCTTCTCCGAGACGGCTTCATGGTAAGAATGGTCGAACTCTTCCCCCTGAGGGTCGATCGTATCCACTCCGCACTCTCTCAGCACATTATGGAATTGAGACAAAACCATCTCGATCCCCATTTGAAGCGACTTGGCCGCGGGATCCGTCACTTGGGCAGCAGCCGCGAACGCCATCTCAAAATTGTCCAGCACCGGCAGGAACGTCTCCACGATAGCCACTTTGGCCGACAGGACATCATCCTGCCGCCGCCGTTCCGAGCGCTTCTTAAAATTGTCAAAATCCGCTACCAGTTGAAGGAGCTTATTCCAGTACTCCTCCGCCTTGGACGCTTTTTCCTGGAGTTCTTTGATCTCCTCCGGTGTCCAAACTTTTTCCTCCTGTTTTTCAGACGTTTCCGTCTGTTCATCATTTACAACCTCAGTCTCGGCCGCCGCGGTTTCTTCCGCGTTCACTTCGGCCTGCTCCACCGGCTCCTGACCGGCGTTTGTTTCCTTATTTTCTTCTTTGTTCATGCTAAAAGGATTCCACATAAATGTAACGGGATCATCGTTGGGAGACTTGACTCTCGGATCCCTGTCACCTCCGTCTTCATATTAGCGCAGAAACTTGTCTTCTGCAACTATAGAGACACAAATTCTCAATTTTATTGTAAAATAAATTTTATCTGAATGAGACAAATTGTCACAGCACTCAAGACATTTCTAAACAAAAAGAGCCGGAATCTCCGGCTCTCTTGCTTGATTTTGTTCAGGTTATGAATTGATCTTCTTCAGCAGCAGGTGCAGGAGATCATCAATTTTCACGCGAACCTGTTTCATGGAATCACGTTCACGCAGAGTGACGGTATCCTTCAGGGAGGGATCCTCGTTCTCGCCCAGAGTATCGAAATCGATGGTCACACCGAACGGCGTACCGGCTTCGTCCTGACGGCGATAGCGTCTGCCGATGGCACCGGCTTCGTCATAGAAAACGGTCATGTACGGACGCAGCATGGCAAGGACTTCACGCGCTTTGGCCACCAGTGCCGGTTTGTTCTTGAGCAGCGGGAAAACACCGACCTTGATCGGAGCCACGCGCGGATGGAATTTCATCACGATGCGGGTCTCGGTCTTGCCTTTCTCGTCGGTCACTTCTTCCTCGTGATAAGCGTGGCAGATGAGTGCCAGCACCATACGATCCACACCGGCGGAAGGCTCGATGACATGAGGGATGTACTTGGCCTTGGCGCTCTCATCAAAGTATTCCATGGATTTACCGCTGAACTTCTGATGCTGGCTCAGGTCGAAATTGCCGCGGGCGGCGATGCCTTCCAGCTCCTGAGTGCCGAATGGGAATTTGAAGAGGATATCCACCGTGGCGCGGGCATAGTGAGCCAGCTCTTCGGGTTTCTGCCAGTAAAGCTCCAGATTCTCGCTGGTCAGACCGATAGAGGCATACCACTCCAGACGTTTGCGCAGCCAGTAGAGGTGCCAGGCTTTCCAGCCCCAGTTGGGCTGAGGTTCGCTCTCGGCTTCCCCGTCGGGGACTTCGCCGAACTGAGCGGCCACTTCATCCGGACGGATAAAGAATTCCAGCTCCATCTGTTCAAACTCACGGGAGCGGAAAGTGAAATTGCGGGGATTGATCTCATTGCGGAAGGCTTTGCCGATCTGGCAGATGCCAAAGGGAATAGCCTTGCGGGAGACTTCGCAGATGTTCTTGAACTCGGTGAAAATGGCCTGTGCCGTTTCAGGGCGCAGATAGGCCACGTTGTCATTGCTTTCCACCGGGCCGACATACGTCTTGAACATCAGGTTGAAAGCACGGGGCTCGGTCAGCAGGGAGCCGTTTTCCTCGTTGTAACGGGTGGTATTGGTCACCTGTTCCGTAGTCTCGCCCTGGAGCACAGGAGCTTGCAGACCGCGTGCCTTGTAGAACTGCGTGGCGCCTTTGCGCACCCAGTTGGCATCTTTGCCCGGCAGCTGCAGCATGGAGAATTTGTCGTTGCAAACCTTGTCGGATTCGGCATCCGTGGCACCTGTCCAGAACCAGGCCGTGCCGGAGAGCGGATTGATCTGATCCGCGCGGAAACGCTTCTTGGAAAGGAGACAATCCACCATCGGATCGGAGAAAGTGCTGGTGTGGCCGGAGGCTTCCCAGACTTTGGGATGGAGGATGATGGTCGCGTCCAGCCCGGCAACGTCTTCGCGTTCCTGGGTCATGCTGCGCCACCAGAGGTCTTTCACATTGCGTTTCAGCTCCGAACCCAGTGGACCGTAGTCCCAGAATCCGTTGATGCCGCCATAGATTTCAGATGATTGGAAAATAAAACCGCGCCTCTTGCACAATGAGACGATCTTTTCCATCGTGTCCTGTTGTTTTTGATCTTTAGAATCTGCCATAATAAAATGATTTTGAAATGTTTATAATTTAGAAAGTGTTAATGTCTTCACTTCGTCCAGCCATTGAGCGCGCTGTTCGGGAGTGCTGGTGATGACCGGACCGATCAGTTTCTGCGAGACATCCTTCACACCGCAGAGGCTGAAAACGATCTCCTTCCAGTGTTTCAGCATCGGATTGCCCAGTATCTGTTCCTCTACATTCAGAGGTGTATTCAATGTGTTGATGATCCAGGCAAAACGGGCTTTGAGCATCCCTACGGAGTGACCGTTTCCATTGGCATCGGCTTCAAACCGGTAGGCCAGTCCGGCACGGATGCAGCGGTCGCGCCAACCGGCCATCATCGCCGGCGGAGCGCTCCACCAGTTTGGATGGATCAGAATGATCCCGTCCGCGGCGGCAAGTTCTTCCGTATGCTGCCTGACCAGAGGAGGAAGATCATCTGTCCGATCGAGTTCTTCCGTAGGCATGACCGGGTCAAAACCTTCAGCGTGAAGATCATGAAAAAAAGGAAAATGACCATTGCCGCGCAGAGTCTCGCATACAGTCCGCGCAATGGCGTGATTAAAGCTGGCCGGGTTGGGATGGCTGAGGATGACGGAGATATTCATGATTGCAAAGGAGAACCGAGTCCGATTTTGTTTTTGATGTGATATTGAGCGACTTCCGCGTATTCCATCGCCCAGTTCTTCAGTCCGTCCACTTCTTCCTGAGAGAGCGCTCTCACCACTTTGGCCGGGGACCCCAGGATCAGCGTGTGCGGTTCCGCCTTGAGTTTGGGTGTGACCACGGAACCCGCGCCCACCAAACAGCCTTCGGGAATAATAGCATCGTCCAGCAGGATGCTGCCCATGCCGATCATGCAGCCGTCGCCGACTTTGCAGCCGTGAACGATCGCGTTATGCCCCACCGTGACATAATCCCCTAATTCACTGCGGGTCTGGGTGCCGGTATGGAAGGTGGCGTTGTCCTGAACATTGGAGTATTTGCCAATGACGATCTCATTGATGTCCGCCCGCAGGACCGCGTTGAACCAGACCGAAGAATAGTCCTTGAGCGTGACCGCGCCATAGACGATCGCGCCCCGCGCCAGGAAAACATCTTTCCCTACAACGGGCTTCTGCCGGATATAACGCTCAAAAACACTGCTCATACTAAAAATAAAAGACGCACGGGGTTACCGCGCGTCTCCACGGTAAAAGTTCTTTTAATAAGTACCGTTATGGCACTTGGAGCAAGTCGTGATATCGGACTGGTCATTGCCGTCCATGTGCTGGAATTCCAGACCTTTGATATCCGCTTCATCCCATTCGCCGTCTTTGAACTGCGCGGTGATCGTGTGGCAGTCCTGACAGCCGTTGCGGACGGGTTCGCCCTCTTCCGCGTCAACCAAAGTCTCATTGTGGCAGCGGGCGCAGCCAATGGATTCTTTGTGACCGATATTGTCCGGATAGGCTTCCCAGCTGGCTTTCATCGCGGGGAAGATATTCCGTTTGTAAATGTTTTGGACCGTCTTGATAGCTTGTTCCAGATGTTCATTTGCCGGTTCCGCGCCTTCTTCCTCTTCTGCTTCCGCGTCTCCGCCGTACATCTCTGTCAAACCATCCTTGATGCCCTTCATGGCATCCTCCTGCGTAGCATATTCAGCGGTCAGGAGTTCGATGACGGTATATTTCACATTTTCGCCCAGTTCCAGCGGCAATGTCCCCAGTTCCAGAGCCATATCCACAGCGGTGACGGGTGAGGCATAACGGTGCGCCGGGCGGTTGTGGCAGTCCAGACAGCCCATCGTGAAGACGGTCTGTTTCTTGGTATCCACTTCATCGCCATTGGTGTAGATCCGGGTCTTGCCGTCTTCAAAGGTCTGACGGATCCAGACGACCTCACCATTGCGTTTGTTGTTGTCCGTGATAAATTCTAATTTCTTGCCGTTCGGGGTGACGTGAGAATGCGCGCCGCCCACGATGCCGGTCTTGGGATCACATCCGCCCACTTTGATGCTCATGCGGAGAGAAGCCTTGAGATCTTCTTCATTCTTGAGGAAGTGGGTAAAGCTCTTTTCTTTGTTGCCGACATATTTCGGATTCCAGTGGCAGGACATACAGGTGTGCTGTGTCTTGGTCTTGCCGTCCAGATGTTTGCCGTACATGGCCGAGACCGGGACATGGATAGGTGTGTGATAGGTCTTGGTCACGTTCTGAGCCAGCTGGCGGATGCCGTTGATCTTGGCATAAGCGTAAGCATCGATGCCGGGGCCGACATGGCATTCCACGCAAGCGACATTGGCGTGAGGAGAATCTTTGTGAGCCACATTTTCAGGCTCCATGGTCACATGGCAAAGCTCACCGCAGAATTCATCGTCTTCGGTCCAGTGATAAGCATTGATGGCGGCCAGACAGAGCACCGCTCCGGCGATACCCAGAACGATCAGTATCACGATCAGACTCAGCCAAGTGGA
>JAEENR010000143.1 GCA_016283885.1 Verrucomicrobiota bacterium | reverse complement strand
ATTCTTTCCGCTGTTCAGGGCGGTCGTTGTCCCGGCACGGCAGGCATATTCCCACTGTGATTCGGTCGGCAGTGTGTATTCATAACCTCCCGGCAGACGGCCCGCCGCCTTCTCGATCTCCGTCAGCTTCTTGCAAAACTCCATTGCGTCATTCCAGCTGATCTCCTCCACAGGATTATTATCTCCACTGGTATAAGACGGATTCGTCCCCATAACGGCTTCATACTGCGCCTGTGTCACTTCAAACTTGCCCAGCCAGTAGCCCTGTGTCAGGGTCACTTCATGCTGGACTTCATCACCCCATCTGCCCGGTTCGTCTGACGGACTGCCCATGATGAACGTGCCCGGATTGATCCAGATCATATCCAGTTCCACATCCTTCGCCAGCGGAATGGTGATATTCTTATTGACCAGCGCCACGCGGAACCCGTAGTAGCGGTCCCGGCCGTCCGGGTTGCGGCTGAGCCGGTGCGCCGAACGGCAGTTGTACGCGTAGTAGTACCAGCCGCCGCCGCGTAACACGCGGCGCGAGCCTGCAGCAGGACCTTTGGGATCCGTTACGGATGATGTCGGATATTTTCCATACCAGTCCAGACACCATTCCCATACATTCCCGTGCATGTCATAGAGTCCCCAGGCATTCGGCTGTTTTTGTCCCACCGGATGGGTCGTCTCATCGCTGTTGTACTCATACCAGCCCACTTCATCCATTTCGGGACATTGTTTTGTATCTGACAAATTCTTTCCACTGTTCAGGGCGGTCGTTGTCCCGGCACGGCAGGCATATTCCCATTGTGCTTCGGTCGGTAAAGTAAATTCATAACCTTCCGGCAGTTTCCCGGAAGCTTTCGCGGCAGCTGTCAGCTTGGCGCAGAAATCTATCGCGTCACTCCAGCTTACCATATCCACCGGCAGATCAGCACCTTTGAAGAGGGAAGGATTCGTTCCCATGACCGCTTCATACTGTGCCTGTGTCACTTCATACTTGCCCAGCCAGTACTCCTGTGTCAGGGTCACCTGATGCTGCGTTTCATCATCAAATCTGCCCTGTTCACCCGACGGGCTGCCCATCGTGAACGTCCCCGGCTTGATCCAGATCATATCCAAATTGACCGTACCCGACAGCGGGATCGTCTTGTTTCTATGATCCGATTGAATGATTTTTTGGCTAATGACATAAGTCACAGCGTAGTTGCCGATACCATAAGCGGTCGCGAACGGAGTCGTGATCGCAGAGGTCTGCGGATAGCTGTAGCTGCCCACATCAGCCTTGGCGCTTGTCGCGGCACCGGCTGTCAGCTTGTCACCCGCCATCAGACCGGTCACTGTCGCCTTGGTGTAGCCGGAAACCAGCGGAGTTCCATCATACAACTTGGTGTCATTGATCGTGATGGTCAAGGTTTGTCGCTCGATAACGTTCTGCGCCAGCGCCACACGGAAGCCGAGGCTGGTGGATGTAGCGGTGTTCAGGCGGGGATCCCTCTCCGCGGAACGACACTTCTTGGCACCATCATCGTAATAACTGTAACTGCCTCCGCGCACTGCGGGGTACGGTTCTGTGTTCTCTCCCACCGGATCCACTACCGGTGTTGCCGGATAAGCTCCATACCGGTCCAGACACCATTCCATCACATTCCCGTGCATGTCATAGAGCCCCCAGGCATTCGGCTGTTTTTGTCCCACCGGATGGGTCTTGCTCTCGCTGTTGCACCAATACCAACCCACCGGATCCAGATTGGGACACTCACCCTCGATTTGGTCGTCTGTCTCAATATCGGTTCCATTGTTGAATGCCGTAGTCGTCCCGGCACGGCAGGCATATTCCCACTGCGCCTCGGTCGGCAGGGTGTATTCATACCCCTCCGGCAGACGGCCGGCGGCCTTTTCGATTTCTGTCAGCCTGGCGCAGAAATTAGTCGCGTCCACCCAGCTGACCATTTCCACCGGCAGATCGGCTCCTTTGAAACGGGAAGGATTTTCTCCTATGACCGCTTCGTACTGTGCCTGAGTCACTTCGTACTTGCCCAGCCAGTACCCCTTTGTCAAGGTCACCTGATGCTGGGTTTCATCCCCGCCGGCACCCAGTTCATCTTCCGGGCTGCCCATCATAAAGGTACCGGGCTTGATCCAGTTCATGTCCAGAGCCACACCGCCCGGCAGGGAGATCCTTCCGTTTTTACCCGGCGACAGCGGATCAATCGGTTCATCGGAGGCTTTGGCACAGAAAAACTGCTGATTGTTTCCAATCTGCACCTTATACGGACTGGAAGCAGAGGCAACTGCTGTCCAGCTGACAGCGTCGGTGCTCTGATATAGCGTTCCGGTATAAGTTATTATAAACTCGTTCCCGTTGATTTTGTAACTAAGGCTCGGAGCCGCGGCCTGAGCAGTCACCGCCGTTAAAGCCAGACCCAACAGGCTGGATAAAAGTTTATGATTCATGGTCATAATCAAAATAAAAATCCATTGTCCATCAATGGTTCACATAAAAGAACATAGCACATATTTTGCCAAACCGCAAGACCGAACGTCGGCCCCGCAAATATCCACACCCTCAAGATGCAAAAAGACGAGCGGGTCGCTCGTCTCTACAAAAACTATTTTATATCAATGACTTATCCTTATTTATCCGTGTCCATCTGTGGTTCTTTTATGAACCACACGGAACACCAGACACTAGATTTTGACTTTTCGCCACTGTTTGATCAGGCTTTCATTGTGGTAGCGGTTCACCGCCGTCACGCCGTACATATAATTCCGGGTGCCGTTCCGGTAAATGATCTCGAAAGAGGTATCGCGGGTCGTTCCCACGATATTTCTCGCATCGGTGATATCCAGGGGCGCACCCTCCGGCACACGGTAGATGACAAAATACGCCGCGTCATTCGGATTGCGTGGATTCATATTCGCCGACCAGTCCAGGAGATAACCCACCTGGGTTTTCCTGAGTGTCAGATTCCGGATCTCTGCCGGGGGTTCCTGATTCATCTTGGTATAGGCCGGGATCAGTGACGGATAGCGGTGATAATTCGTGCGCAACTGATCGGCAATGCCGCCCGTATTGTGCAGGATCTCATTCGCGGGCCAGAAACAATTTCCGGAAATGTGCTTCAGGGTGCGTGTCATTTCCATCTTTTCCTGAAGCTCCTTCATATCCATGGTGCGCTTCACGTTCTGCCCGATATAGAGATGCTGGTCATAAGCGTTGCGGTCCCACCAGTGCACCAGCGTGGTGTAATCGGCCAGCTTGTGTCCGATCTCCCAGTAAACCTGCGGCATACAATAATCTATCCAGCCGGATTTGACCCACTTGATCACATCCGCGTACAGATCGTCATAATTCTGGAGACCGTTCGTATTGCTGCCGGAGCCGTCCGGCGTGCTGGCCTTATTGCGGTAGATGCCGAAGGGACTGATGCCGAAACGCACCCACGGTTTTGTCTCCATCAGCGTCTGCTTGATCTCATAGATCAGGCGGTTGACATTGTCCCTGCGCCAGTCGTTCCGCTGGTTCTCCTTCCAGCCGGCCTTCAGACCGTACTTCTGGAAACTGGCATCATCGGGGAACGGTGCGCCCTTTACCGGATACGGATAGAAATAATCGTCAAAGTGGATCGCGTCCACATCATACCGTGAGACGATATCCTTGATCACCCTGCAGATGAACTTACGGTTGTCGGGAATGCCCGGATCGAACACGATCAGATCCCCGTACTTGATAAAGCGCCACGGCTCCTTCCTGTAAATGTGATTGGGGGCAAAAATGGACTCTCCGCCCGATGCGCTGGCACGGTAGGGATTCAGCCACGCGTGGAACTCCATATTCCTCTTGTGGCACTCCCGGATCATGAAGTCCATGGGATCCCACATCGGCGAAGGAGCTTTGCCCTGTTTGCCCGTCAAAAAACGGCTCCAGGGTTCATATTTGGAGGCATACCACGCGTCGGCCTCCGGACGCACCTGGAAGATGATCGCGTTGATGCCGCATTTTTTCAGAAAGTCCAGCTTGCGGATGAAGTCTCTCTGCATTTCCTGCGGAGTCATCCGGGCGTACTCGTCCTGGAACACCGTCTGGATCCACGCGCCGCGGAATTCACGCTTGGGGATCTGGATGCCCGCTGTCCTCGGTCCGGCCGGGATATGCGTCTTCGGCTTTGGCTTCAGCTGCATTCCCTGCTGGGGATGATGACCCGGCTTCGGTCTCGGCTCCTGCTGCGAGGTGCAGGAAGAAACACCGACCAGAACAGCCGCCAGTAAACTCAAAACAAAACTGACCTGAAAAAATCTAAATCCTTTCATAATCCGCACAAAAAATACTAAATACTCTTAAAAAATAAAATAAAAAACCGCATCTGCTTCATTTACAACAATGTCTGGTACAACTCCAAAGTACGCCGTGCCAGCACCGGCAGGGATGCGCATTCTTCCACCCGGCGATGCATGGTCTCCCGTTCACCGATCGGCAGATCCGATCCGTTTTTATAAACCCGTTCCATCGCCGCGGCCAGCGCGTCCACGTTCTCCGGCGGGACCAGTTCCCCCTGCCCGACGACCTGAAACGCTTCGGGTATCCCGTCCAGCTCCGACGCGATGACCGGACGGCCGCAGGCAAAGGCTTCCAGCAGCACCAGTCCAAAAGATTCCGTCCCGATCGCCGGATGCACCAGACAGTTGATCGTGTTCATCACCTTGGGCATATCATGGCAGTAGGGAGTCAGAAACGCTTTTCCTTGCAGTCCAAGCCGCTCGATATCCTGCTGCAAAGTCATTCCCAGCGTTCCCCTTCCGATAATGAGGAACCGCGCGGAAGGCAAAAGCCGATGCACCTTGGCCGCCGCTTTCAGAAATTCACGCTGTCCCTTGCCCCGGGGATGGTCATAGCTGCCGACCACGGCAAAAAGAAAATGCTCAGGCCCCACCTGCCACTCGGCACGCAGATGCAGATCATTGCCGCGAAGACAAAAACGATCCGTATCAATGGCGCAGGGGATCACTTTTATCTTGGAGGTATTCCCGTATAAACGGGGACGATGGTGACGCTCCGCTTCCGGTGAATCCGGGTCGTCAAAACCCTGCTTCATCACCAGCTCCGTAAACTGCGAGACCGCGATCACCCGGTCGCACAACCCCAACAGGAGCAGACGGCTGGGCAATGAACGGGGGCTTTTGGCCAAATGCCGTGTCAAAACGACCTTAGGCCGCTTGAGCGACATCATCACCGAGAGAAAAGTCGGCCAGTAATCCCGGCCGTGATGCGCGTGGATGATGTCATAGCCTCCATGCCGGATCTCACGGGCAACGGCTCGCATAAAGTGTATCTTGAGAGGCCCTTCCGGCGGAGTGACGATCTGCGGGATCTGGTTCGCTTTGACCTGAGGCTCGAACTCCCGGCCCCCCGGCCCCATCAGCCGGGCATCCACACCCAGCTTGCGGAGTCCGCCGACCAGCTTGACACACTGATCGTCAGTCCCTCCGCCGCGAAGCATCGTATTGAGGTGGAGCACACGCATGACCGGTCACTTTCTCCTTTTGTAAAGTCCTAAACAGTAAAGCGGTGCCAGTAAAAAGTACCGGTAGAACTCCGGGCAGGGCAGCGTCCGGATCAGAAGTCCCAAAGAAAGTCGGGGAAAAGCGGTCATGATCTCATAAGAAACGCTCCACTTTCTGATCAGCCGAATGATCAGCCGCTCGATGCGCAACAGCTCCGGACGGCGCTCCGGTGATGCTCTTAAAACCTGATGCAGATCAATCAGATATTGTGAATAAGCCTGAACGAACCAGGCATCACGGTGGACAGCTCTCTTGCGGTAATCCTTTACCAGATCATCCGAAGCGGGCGCGTTCGTCGTGCTGGCTCCGTGGGTTCGGTACTGCACCAGCACTTCCGGCAAGGGGGAGATCTTCCCCATCAGCAGCGCCCTGAAAGCGATGATATTATCCCATCCTCCAAACGAGGGCGGGATCGGCGGGAACGCGTCCGAAACCACACGTCTCCAGGCCGTGACCGCTCCAAAAGGGATCCTGATCCGATGGTGGACATCCGCCAGAGTGCGGGCTTTTTTGCGGACATCTTTCTCAAAATTCTTGTAAACACCTAAAACTTTTCCCTCCGAGTCGATCGGTTCATGCCGGCTCCAAACCATCAGCGTCTGATCTCCCTGCTTCTCAAAAAAATCCACGATACACTGGACCCGGTTCGGCAGAGAAAGATCATCCCCGTCATTCCAAACAAGGATATCACCGGTGGCCAGCTGGATCGCCCTGCCCGCGCCGCCGCCGATCCCCAGATTGCGCTCGTTGCGGTTCAGCTTCAGACGATGCGGCCCGGCATAAGAAGCGGCTTCCTGCTGAACGATCTCCCAGGTCCTGTCTGTGCTGGCGTCATCGGAAACAACGATCTCCAGGTTGGGATAAGTCTGGGCAAAAGCGGCTTGGAGCGTCTGCCGGATAAAAGCCTCTTGATTATAGGTAACGATGACCAGCGAACAAAGGGGCTGACTCATGACGGAGTGTTCTCCTTATCTGACTTCGGGGGAATAAAAGTCTTGCTGTAGCGGACTGCCGCCGCGAACCCGGCGATCCACGCGATGAAATATCCCTGCCAGCCGTCTAAAAAGCCTAATTTCAAGACATATCCGCGGAAAAAACGGTAAAAGGGTCTGAAACCGAGATCCAGAATGCTCGGCCGTTTGCCGGAATCACGAAAATTCTGCACAAACGCCTGACTGTAAGGAGCGATCTTGGCGATCATCTGATCCAGACCTTCACTGGTGTAGTGGAGCAGATCGGACTTGAGACGGCCGATCTTCCCATCCACCTGCAAATGATCATGCGGATTGATCCCTCCCCAGCGGGCTTGTCCCCGCTTCCACAAGCGAAGCTGACGATCCGGGTACCAGTCGCCGTGACGGATCCAGCGTCCTTCCAATCGGGTCAGGCGCGGGAATTCAAAAGCGGAAAAAGCGGAAGTTTTGGATGGATCCCGAAGGGTGCGAATGATTTCTGCCCGCAGTTCCTCCGAAACGACCTCATCCGCGTCCAGTCCTAATATCCAGGGCTGGGAAGCTTTCTCGGCGGCGCTGTTCTTCTGGGCAATGTGTCCCTTCCAGGGTTCGCGATAGACTTTGGCCCCATACTCTTTGGCAATGAGATCGGTTCCATCGGCAACCTCCTCATTTAAAACAACAATGATTTCCGATGCCAGACCCCGGACGCTTTCCAGCGCGCCGCGGATCCGGTGGGCTTCCGCCCCGGAAATCATGCAGCAGCTTAGATTCAATTCACAATTCATAACATGAGACATGATTACGAATTACGAATCAAAACGCTTTAAAGTGCTTCCCAAACAGCCTCTTCTTCAGAATCGCACAGAGGGAACATATCGGCAAAACCGGAAATCTCCAGAATGTGCCGCACTGTTCCTTTGGGAACATAAATAGCCATCTTGCCGCCATTGGCCGCAAGCTCTTTGCCCAGAGCCAGAATGGCGCACAATCCCGCGGAACTCATGTATTCCACCTCGGCAAAATTGAAGACAAAGTTCAGATTGCCAGCCTGTAACAGAGGCTCATAATAAGATTTGAACTCAGGCACGCGTTCCGCGTCCACACGGCCGCTGACACTGATGATCTTCACCTTATTAGTAGGATCGGTGCGGATCGCCGCTGAGGAGGCTAAGTCCTTCTCTCCCAGCTGTGCCATTATGTCTTCCAACCTGGTAAAAATGGGGAACATCTGATTGAAGCCGGAAAGCTCCAGGATCTGATGGACCGTACCCTGCGGAACACATAAAAAGATCTTTCCGTTCAAGGCTTTGACCTTCTTACCAATAGAAAGGATACCGCAAAGCCCTGCCGAACTGAGGTATTCCAGTTTGGAAAAATCCAGAATGATCTGGTTCCCGTACTGGCTCAGGACAGCATTGCAGCGGGATTCAAAATCAGAGACTACATCCGCATTCAAACGGCCTTCCACTTTCATGTGGGCCGCACCTAACATCTCGCTTACTTCGATCTGCATCGCAACAAGTACACTCGATTTGCTCAAAATGAGCAAATCATTTTTTCATATTTTTTAAATTTTTATTTCTCGCCAAACGCTTTGGCAATCAATTTCTGATCCGGTGCCGGGGTCATCAGACTCACCACCGGAACAACGATCATGGGCACGATCATCGAAATGGCACCCGCCACCGGGATGCCCGGACTGCCCCACTTAATAAACAGGATAATAGAGATCGCCAAACCGGAAATCATTCCCGCGTAAGCACCTGCCTTCGTCGTCCGTTTCCAGAACAGACCATAGACATAAGGAGCCAGAAAAGCTCCGCCCAGCGCGCCCCAGGCGATCACCATCAGGTTCACAATGAAATTGATCTTCACCAAAGCCAGCAGCAAAGAGACCAGCACGAACAAAGCGCATAACAATCTCATATAGAGCATGGTACGTTTTTCTTTCTGCTTCTGTTCCAATGTGGAAAAGGTCCCGTAGATATCAATGGCGATAGCCGAACTGGATACCAGCACCAGTGAGGAAAGACTGGACATAGAGGCTGAAAAGACCAACAGCAGGATCAGAAGAACCAACCACGCAGGTACATACGTCACAATGAAATGAGGGATCAGGATATCCAGATTCAGTTTGCCGCTTTCGGTCATGATCGGTGCCAGATCTTCCGCGGAGGGGAAGAACAAGTGCGTCAGCGCGCCTGTATAATAAGCACCGAAAGAAAGGATCAGGGAAAGGGTACCGGCAATGAAGACGATCCTCAGCACATCCCGTTCATCCTTCATGGAGTAGAACTTCTGCACCATCTGAGGCAGCGCCCACGGCCCAAAGCTCGTAATAAAGACCAGAGAGACCAGGATCAGCCACCCGGCGAACAGCCCCCCGCTGTCAGCCGCTGATTTCAAGGCTCCATCCGGCGTGAACAGATCCGGCATATTGACCGGAGCGCACAGCTGGTGGAAAGTCGTGGCCAGACCGCCCTTCATGTGGATAAGCAGATAGACCATCAGCATCACGCCCAGGAACTCCACCAGACCGCGAATGAAATCGCTCACCGCCACTGCGAAATAACCGCCCATCACCAGATAGACACCGGTCAGCAGTGCCAGAAAGATCAGCGCGTCACTGTAACCCAGCCCCATGGTCTTTTGGAACAGATAGCTCAATCCCATATAAACCGATGCGGAATAAGGCACTAGCAAACAAAAAATCGTAATGCCGGACAGGACTTTCATCGGCTTGCTGCCATAGCGTTCGGCCATGAACTCAGGCATGGTCATCGCATTGAGCCGCGCCGTCATCACACGCGTCCGCTTGGCCAGTACCAACCATGCTAAAACCGTCCCTATCAATGTATTGCCCAGAACGATCCAGAGCGTCTGGATACCAAAGCCCCAGCCCAGTTTACCGGCATAGCCAATAAAAATCACAGCGGAGAAATAACTGGTTCCGTAAGCAAACGCGCTCATCCAGGGTCCCAGAGAACGGTTTCCCAAGAAGAAGTCACCCACATTGTGGGTCCGCTTCATACACCAATAACCAATACAAAGCATTACCAACACATAAGCACAAACAATGCCCGTGTAAAGCAGCGTGTGATTAGAAAAAGCACCTGAATTTTCCATATAATAATTGCAAAAATGCAACAGCCCTTTATTTTGACTCATACTCAGCGCCTTGTCAACAATGCGCTCGCTTTTGAGACAAGGCTATTACATATCGAACAATAAAAAAGGAGAAACCTTCCCGTTTCTCCCGTAAAATCTATTCAATCAAATCGGACTCTACTCCGCGTAAACGTACTTGGCCGCCTCTTTCTTGGATATTTCGTACTCTGAAGCAATTTGTTCTATGATTTGCTCATCTGATAAACCAAATTGACGACAAAGCCGTATAGATATTTGGATTCCTTCCAAGCGCCCTTCTTGACGGCCTTCTTGACGGCCTTCCTGGATTCCCGCCTGACGGGCTTTTTGGGCTCTTTTTTCAACAATTTTTTCCATTATTTCACACATTTCTTTTTCTCCTTCTGGATTGCATTTTAAATAATAAACTCTCGCTGCCAGCACATCGTAGTGCATCTTCCGGGGATCGGTCTCTCTCAAGTCGCTCATCAGCCAGCCCACCGCGTCATCCCCTACATAAGACGCGTTCGCATAGATGATGTGGGAGCCGTCTCCCAAGGGTTCCCCGCTTTCTTCCTCCGTTCGGATGAAGTGGTAAAGGGCTTTGCCTTTCTTGAACACATCGTTCTTTGTGATAAAGATCGTAATGCTCTCCTTGAGTGCATCATAATCTTGCCCCTTGCCCAGCATCTCTATATCCATCATGCTGCTGTTAAAACGGGCACGTTTGGGATCAGCACCCCTGTCATCACACTGGACCTCGATGTCATAATGCTTGCCATCTTTGTCCACAGCAAAGACATCCAGACAGACCGAATGCCCCCGGAGGTTCTTATATTCCTTGCTTACCGTGAAGCTCACCACTTCCAAATCATCCCGCTGCAAGAGGATCCTCAGTACCAGCTCAACAATGGGTTTATTCCCCTTGAAGACACACTTCATCAGTGTGTCATCCAGCATCCGCATCTGCTTCAATCCGCTGCGGTACTCCTCATACTGTTCCTGAGAGATATCTGCCATTCTAATCTCTTTTGAGAGAATTCTTTTCTCATCCGGCAACAGTACCGGATGAACGTAAGAGTAAAGTACCAGATATTTTCCCCTAACGCAAGACCGATATTCAACCGGAACACCATCCGTCTAACATTTCATAACCTTTTCCGGGTTAAAATAATGCGAGACGACCGAATCGGCCGTCTCTGCGGAATTTTTCGATTTCCGATCATTCGACCGGGACCAGTGCCACACGAAATCCCAGATCGATGTTCTGGTAACCGGGGGAATTACTGCGTCGGGACACACAGCGGCAATTCATCAAACTGCTGAACCAGCTGCCGCCGCGATACGCGCGGAATGAACTCTTCACAGATTCTTTGGGATTATACATATCTAAACACCATTCCCATACATTCCCGGACATATCATACAGTCCCCAGACATTCGGTCTCAACTGACCAACAGGATGGCTTTTATTACCTGAATTCAGATCGGACCAAAAGCCGCCGCCAAATAGTACTTCTTTATCCTCTTCTTCTTTAGAATCTTTATCATCTCTAAGCAGCAGAAACTTCTCTGATATTCCGGCCCGGCAGCCGTATTCCCACTGTGCCTCGGTGGGCAGGGAGTATTCATATCCTTCCGGCAAACGTCCCGCTTCTTTCTCGAATGCTGTCAATTTTTTGCAAAATTCTCTCGCGTCAAACCAGCTCACCGAATCCACCGGCAGATCCGATCCTTTGAAGTGAGACGGATTCTTTCCCATGATGGCTTCATACTGACCTTGTGTCACCTCATATTTACCCAGCCAGTACTCCTTTTCCAGAGTCACGTCGTGCGGGACAATCGGTTTCAGATCGATTTGCGGAGACTGGCTCAGGATCCATGAAGCAAAGCTCCCCATCGTGTACGTACCCGGTTCGATCCAGATCAATTCCAGTGTTCCCCCTTCAGGCAAAGAGACCTCGCGGTTCTTTTCCGCGCGTTTCGCCAGTTCCTGCTTCTTCCGCTCTTCGGCTGCTAATGACGCAGCAGCAGCTTCCTCTGGAGAGACAGTTTCCTCCAAAGAAGCTATTTCCTGATCCTTTACCTCGTTCACAGGTTCCGGCAAAGCGGATCCCGTTTTATCTGCCGGCACACTTTTGCAGCCGGCTGCCAATAACAGCGCTGTCACCAGCACTCCCGCGGACAGACTTCGCGTCCATTTTTCATTATGTTTCGTGTTCATCATTTATCGTGTTCCTTCATTGATCATTTTCCAGCGCGAACATCCATTGCTTTTGGATCACTTCGCGCGTTTCCAGACAATATCTTTTGGTCAGTATCACGCGATTTGAGCTGACCATCATAGACAAATCGCCTTTGACCATGATCCTCTTCAACGCCAAAGTATCGGAGGATGCCATGATCTCATTTTTTTCTTCTGCGTATTTCACCGTGGTGTCATCCACTGTGGCACTGTCCGCCGCGGCATTCTCAACAGGAGTGCCGCGGCACCCCATCCAGAATATCACCGCCGCAAACAGGATAGACGCGGATATACCGCACGCGGCATTTTTCTTGTATTCTTCCTTATTCAAAACGATGGATCTTGTGTTTTTTGAAGTTGCGGGAGCCTGATCAAAAAATTTTTTTCGACAATACTCCCTGTCGTTTATCTTGTGATCGCTATATTTTAATAAACCTCTTTTGAGTGATCCAACAGGATCTTGATGGAAGTATTCCGGGCAGCATTCCCTTCAAAGGAAATGACCGCGCTTTGGAACGCTGATTTCCGCGTTCCTGAACCCAGTGACATACATGCCGAAGCGCTCATATCCAGAGCGCCTGTCAACATTTTATCTGCTTTGAGTTTTCTCATAAGTATAATGACACGGCAGCTTATTGATCACGCCGCCGCGCCGCGCGGCTCGTTAAACCGCGCAGTTATTGGACGCTGCCTGTCATCAGATTATTCAATACCCGTTTTTTGTATCAGCAGCCCGTAGAAAAGAACCACAGATTCACACGGATAAACACAGATATTTTTATTATTAAAAAATCCCCGACGAACTCAACCGTCAGGAATCTTTGTTTTCAGATCAAAAAGCGTCTATTGAACTGGAACTAGAGCGAGGCGGAAACCATTACTGTAATAACCGTTGTATCCACTAATGTTGGGTGCTTTACCACTACGAAATGCAGAACGACAGTAGACCGCCAATCTACCGTAGCAACCACCACGAAGAACGTGATACTCACCTGTACTCGGACCCATAGGATCAGTCACTGTTGAAGTCGGATAATCCCCATACCTGTCTAAACACCATTCTTCAACATTCCCATGCATGTCATACAATCCCCAGGCATTTGCCTGTTTCTGTCCCACCGAATGTGTTGATCTATCGCTGTTATGGGTATACCAACCCACTTCATCCATTTCGTGACAAGGTTCCTTCATTGTTTGTTCCTTTGTCGAGATGTTCTTTCCGTTATTGAGTGCAGTTGTCGTTCCTGCACGACAGGCGTATTCCCACTGAGCCTCTGTGGGCAATGTATATTCATACCCTTCCGGCAGTCTCCCAGCTTCTTTTTCTATGGCCGTTAGCTTGACACAGAACCTCTTTGCATGATTCCAACTTACACTGTCCACCGGCAAGTCATCTCCTCTGAACTCAGAAGGATTCGTTTCCATAACAATTTCATATTGTGATTGAGTCACTTCATATTTACCTAGCCAATAACCTTGTGTAAGGGTAACTTCATGCTGAATTTCATTATCATCTCTGCCCAACTCGTTTTCGGAACTCCCCATTATAAATGTGCCAGGCTCTATCCAGATCATATCCAAATTTACTTCCTCAGATAAAGGAAGTGTATAACTCTCACCTGCCTTGATTTCTACAGTCTCGATTGGCTCAGTAACCGATTTTGTCTGCACACTATTATATTGGATCGGAGCCAATGCAATACGGAAACCGCCGTATTCCCAAACGGTGTCTGGAGTGCAACCACCCCTCATCGCTGAACGGCAACAGCCCGCACTATTGCCCCAACTGCCACTACGTATAATGCGAACTTCACGCAAGGCTGGTCCCATTGGGTCAGTCACTGGTGAAGTTGGATAATCATCATACCAGTTTAAACACCATTCTTCAACATTCCCATGCATGTCATACAGTCCCCAAGCATTAGGCTGCTTTCGACCTACTGGATGAGTTTTTCCTCTGCTATTGTAACAATACCAACCCACTTCATCCAAGTTGGGACAAGGGTTACTCACCCTTTGCTCCCATGTTGGAATATTCTTCCCATTATTGAATACCGTAGTCGTTCCGGCACGGCAGGCGTATTCCCACTGTGCTTCTGTGGGCAAGATATATTCATACCCCTCCGGCAGTCTCTCTGCCTCTTTCTCAATTTTCGTTAATTCTTTGCAAAACTTCATCGCATCAAACCAGCTGACATAATACACCGGATAATTGTCACCTACGCCATAATATTCTCCATCATAACCTGTTCGATCAGAAGGATTCGTCCCCATAACAGTTTCATATTGTGATTGGGTCACTTCATATTTGCCCAGCCAATAGCCTTGTGTAAGGGTAACTTTATGCTGAATTTCATCATCATCTCTGCCCAGCTCGTTTGTCGGACTGCCCATCATAAATGTGCCCGACTCGATCCAAATCATGTCCAAATTTACATCCTCAGATAAAGGAAGTGTATAACTCATACCTGCCTTGATTTCTACAGTCTCGATCGGCTCAGTAACCGATTTTGTCTGTTCGCTATCATATAGGATCGGAGCCAGTGCAACGCGAAAGCCAAGAAAATTATAACCGCTTTTGCTGGGATGATGGTAAAGTCGATCCGCCGAGCGGCAATCGTAAGCATGGTTGAAATAGCTACCACCACGTGTGACACGTTGAAAGTTAGTCGGTCCAACTGGATCCGTTGCTGGTGATGTCTGATAATCTCCGTACCCATCCAAACACCATTCCCATACATTCCCGTGCATATCATACAGTCCCCATGCATTCGGTTCCTTCTGGCCTACAGAATGAGTTTTATAATCACTGTTAAACCAATACCATGCAACCAAGTCTAAGTTAGGACAAGGATTCACTATCTTTTGATTCTCTGCTGGAATATTCTTCCCATTATTGAATGCCGTAACCGTTTCGGCTCGGCAGGCATATTCCCATTGAGCCTCTGTGGGCAAGGTATATTCATAACCTTTCATCAGTCGCCCTGCCTTCTTCTCAATTACTGTTAATTTTTCGCAAAATTTCTTCGCGTCATTCCAGCTTACCATTTCCACCGGCAAGTTCTCACCTTGCCACATAGAAGGATTTTCATCCATGATGACTCTGTACTGCTCTTGCGTTATTTCGTACTTCCCCAACCAGTATCCTCTCGTCAAGGTAACTTCATGCTGTGTTTCATCATAACTTTCACTCCTTCCCAATTCGTCTGTTGGACTGCCCATCATGAACGTGCCAGGCTCTATCCAGATCATGTCCAGACTTACTTTCTCAGATAAAGGAAGTGTATAATTTTCACCTGTTTTGATTTCTACAGTTCTAACCGGCTCCGCAACCGATTTTGTCTGCGCACTAGTCTGTACACTATTATATTGGATCGGAGCCAATGCAACACGGAAGCCCAAAAAGTCGACCCGATCTTCAAGTGTACCCCAATCCCGGTCTGCTGAACGGCAATGGCGCGGAGCGTTGGACCAGCCACCACCACGCCCCACGCGATTCGTGCCTGTGCTAGGTCCTTTGGGATCTGTCACTGAACCGGGTGAATAACCTCCATACCAGTCTAAACACCATTCATTCACATTTCCGTGCATATCATACAATCCCCAGGCATTGGGCTTCTTTTGGCCTACCGGATGCGTACATATCGAAGGATTTTTTCCTTCATTCCAATTCTTCATACCTCCATTCATCCAGTACCATCCTACTTCATCTAAATTATCGCAAACTCCTCTCAATCCCCTTTTTGCTGATGTCACATTCCTTCCACTGTTCAAAGAACTCGTTGTCCCTGCCCGACAGGCGTATTCCCACTGTGCTTCTGTCGGTAAACTGCATTCGTACCCTTTGGGAAGCGTATCTCCCAGCTTGTCCGTCAGCTTCCGGCAGAACTCTATCGCGTCATTCCAACTCACCTGTTCCACCGGCAGATTGTTTCCTACAAACTTGGAAGGATTATTCCCCATAATGGTCTTGTACTGCTCTTGTGTCACTTCATACTTCCCCAGCCAGTAGCCTTTTGTCAGAGTCACTTCACGCTGTATCTCATCATCATCTCGTCCTAATTCTTCAACAGGACTGCCCATCATGAACGTGCCAGGCTCAATCCAGATCATGTCCAGACTTACTGTTTCAGATAAAGGTATTGTGAGATTTTTCTCTTCCTTGATCTTTGGTGTACTAATTGATTCAACAGACGATACCGGCTTATCCATCTGCACACTATTACAACCAAGCAACAATACGAGTGCTGTTGCAGCTATTCCTAACGTGATGCCGCGAATCCAATTAACTGTATTTCTATTTTTCATATTGTCAGCTTTATTTTTTTAGTTTGCAAACTTGCTTGATGGAGAATGAAATAACAACTTCTTACTCCTTCTCCGTCTGTACTTCTTTCAACAAAAGGATCTCCGCGGTCAGGGCTTCGTGATCCGGGGCAAAGGCTGCCGGAGCGTACTTTCTGCTTCCAAACGTCACGGAGTTCGCCGCGGAGTCATAAGAAAACGCTTCCTCGTTTTTGCCGATCTGCCAGCAGACCGATGTTCCCTGGGCATTGGAGAAACAAGTTCCCACATCCCGGTAATCCACGTTCCGCGCCTTGATCTTGCCGCTCGCGTCCAGCCCGGACAAAACATAGTGGCGCACGATCCCTTTGAATTCGCCTTCCTTTACTTTGTCTTTGGTAGGCACGATCTCGATCACGTCAAAAGTTCCGGCCGGTCCCTCCAGCGCGTAGCATCCGGCTATGCCCGTTTTTTGGACATCTGCGCCCGCGACTGCCGTCTCCGAAGTGGCCGCGGACTTGCTGGAAGCCATACAGGCTCCGCCCACCAGCAGTATCATCACGCACAGAAATGCCAGCAGTTTGCCGGGGATATGCGGCATACTGGTCTTGCCCGTTTCGGGATCGTATTCCGCGCCTTTCTCGGTCATGAATCCATAGTAGGCTACCACGATGAAACAGAATGCCGGCACAATATAGGAGAAATTGATCCCCATCGCGTCCGAAACACGTCCCTGGACAGCCGTGATCACCGCACCGCCCAGAATGGCCATGATCAGACCGCAGCCGCCGATCTTCATCTTCTCACCCAGACCTTCACTGGCAATGCCGTAAATGGTCGGGAACATCAGGGACATACATCCGGAAATGCAGATCAGGGAGACCACGCCGGTCTTTCCGCCGATGAACATCACCGGCAGACAGCAAAGCACCGCCAGGACCGACATCGTGGCCAGCAGCATATTCGGCGAGATATATTTCATCAGCCAGGTGCAGACAAAACGCATCCCCACAAAGGCGAACATCCCCGCGATGTAAATATCCGAAGCGGATGCCTCCAGGATGTGAAGCTCCTGCATGGCGTAGCGGATCGTGTAGGACCAGACACAGATCTGCGCCCCGACATAGAAGAACTGCGCGATCACGCCCCAGAGATAATTCCGGTGCGAAAGCACCTCGCGCATCTGATAGAAGAAGCTCCCCTTGTTGAAATGGAGCGCGTCCATGGGGATAGAGACAAAATTCCAAATATTCTTCGCGATGCCTTTGTCCGGTTTATTGGCGCTGCAGGCCGGCATCTTGCACAGCAGGATAGCGACCCACACCACGACCAGCAGCAAGGCAAAACCGACATACGCCGTGATCGCGCCGTGGAGTTCTCCCAGCTGGAGAGTGTCCAGACTCTTGGAATCGATCACATCCAGGATCGCGCGGTCGTTCGGGTCAAAAGGTGTCAGATTGCTCAGGATCAAAAACTTGCTCAGGATCATCACACCCAGGATAGAGCCAATCGGATTGAACGACTGGGCCAGATTCAGGCGCCGGGTCGCCGTTTCGGGATCGCCCATCGCCAGAATATATGGATTGGCCGAAGTCTCCAGAATGGAACAGCCGCCGGCGAAGATATACAGCGAGATCAGGAAGTAAACATACTTCATCGTATCGCTGGTGCTTTCGTACCCGAAAAACAAACTGGACGGATAGAACAAAAGCCCGCCTACGGCAAACATGCCCAGACCGAACAGCACGCCCACCTTGTAGCTGAAACGCTGCACGATGAGAGCCGCCGGGATCGCCAGACAGAAATACGCCCCGTAAAAGGCCATCTGGATCCATGAAGTCTGAAAATCACTCATGCTCATCAGCCGCTTGAAAAACGGCAGCAGTGTGTCGGTCATATTGTTGGCCAGTCCCCACCAGGCAAAACAACTGGTCAGCAGAATGAACGGGAACCATACCCCCTTGGGCACGACCGGAATGGAATGTTTAGTCTCTTTACTCATAATCTTAAATCTTCTCTTTTCCTGTGGTTAAAATTTTAATCGTTCAGCCAAAGATCAATCGGCTTTTTCACATTAGGCCGGAACGGCAGTTTCACCTTTGCGCCGGTTTTGGCCGACTGATACGCGGCCAGCATGATCTCCAGCACAGCGCGCCCGTCTTCACCGGTGGACACCGGCTGCTTGTCATTGCGCACGCAGTCAATAAAATGCGCCAGCTCGTGCGGATAGCCCTGGTTGAAAGCCTCCTCGAAGATCGTAAAGCTCCACCCCTGGGTGCTGCCGGCCTTCTCCATCGCGTAGCCGTACCCCTTCTGGCTGTAAGTCAGCGCGGAATTGCCCGTGAACAGATCCGCGTAAACCACGCCTTCATTGCCGTAAACCTCGATGCGGTCATCCATGCCACCCTGCTTGGCCCAGGAATTTTCCGCGATGCCGATCGTTCCGTCCTCGAACTCCGCGATCGCCACGGAATTATCCTCCGCTTTTGTCCGGCCGATGTGGTACAGCGTTCTCATGGTGGCATAGACACTGGTCACCTTCGCGCGGTCCAGCATCCAGCGGAACCAGCCGAACGCGTGGCAGCCCATATCCATCAAAGCGCCGCCGCCGCTCTGCTCGATGTCATAAAACCAGGCACTGTGCGGACCGCTGTGCTTTTCGCACTGGCGCAGCTGGAAGATCTTTCCCACCGCGCCCTCTTTGATGGTCTTGCGCACCCGCTCATACTTCGGTGCGAAGCATAACTCCTCCGCGTACATCAGTTTACGGCCATACTTGCAGCAGGTCTCGATCATCAGATCCGCCTCATCCATGTTCAGGCAGAGCGGTTTCTCGATAATGACATGCTTGCCGTGCTCCGCCGCGAAACACGCCGCCTGGCAATGAAGGAAATTCGGCAGACAAATATCCACCACTTCACAGTCCGAATCCAAAATCGCTTTCTTCCAATCGGAGTAATACTTTTCTATCCCGTGGCGGCGCGCCGTCTCCATGGCCCGCTGCTCCGTCCGGGAGTAGATCCCCACCAAAACTGCTTCAGGTACAAATCGTTTATAAGATTCAATATGTATATCCGCGATGAATCCCGCGCCCAGCAATAAGACTTTCGTTTTGCTCATAACGTAGCTAATTCCCAAGCACATCTTAGCATTTTTCATCAGAATTGCAATACAGAGTTGATGTTTTCTCTATTTTTGATATAAGTTGTTCAGCATTTCTAATGAATGTGCCGAACAAACTAACGATCTCGCGACTCCTCTTAACTGGGGCGTTCGTTATCGTTATGAGTGTTTCCTTCCCCTTTTCCAAGACTCTGGCGCTTGTTCTGTTCTCCGCGGCGGGTCTGACCGACTTCTTTGACGGACACATCGCCCGGCGGGACAAGCTGATCACCAACTTCGGCATCCTGATGGATCCGCTGGCGGATAAGATACTCACTTGCAGCGCCTTCATTATTTTTGTCGAACTGGGGAGCATTGCCGCCTGGATGTGCACGATCATTGTTGCCAGAGAACTCTCCATCACCGGATTGCGTCTGCTGGCCGCTTCCAGGAACCGGATCCTGGCCGCCGAACGCTTCGGCAAACACAAGACTATCTCTCAAATCGTCACCATCATAGCCATCCTGGTAGGAATGGCCTATCCCGAATGGGGCAAGCTGGGCGAGCTTATATTCAGCTGCTGGGCCGGATACTTCATCACCGCTTCGATATGGCTGACGATCCTCCTGACCGTCATCTCCGGTACTATCTACCTCTGGAAAAACCGCGACCTCTACATCAGCGATATGTGATTGGCATGATTACCACTGCCAGTCGAAGCGGTCGATATCCTCCTCGATCAGCTCATCGCCGATCTGCACCTCGATCATGGTCAGGTCGGTGACCGCTTTCAGGGCGTGGCGCTGTTCCTTCTTGATGCAGATCACATCGCCCCGTTTGACGGGCCGGGTCTCGCCGTCTATGACCAGCAATCCTTCCCCGTCCGTAAAGGTCCAAACCTCGTCCCGGTGATGATGCACCTGATAGCTGATATTCTTGCCGGCCTTTAATTTAAGGAACTTGGTCAGCGACTTGTTGCCATCGCCGTAGGTCGTTGTGTCCAGCACACGGTAGATGCCCCAGCGCCGCTCCTCGTACATGGGACGGTTGGCCAGACGATCCGCGTAGTGCTTGATATTTTCGGCGGATTTCTTGGCGCAGACCAGTATCCCGTCCGGCGAACCGGCCACGACCACATCTTTCAGACCGTCACAAAAGACCGGGATGCCCAACTCGTTGATCACATGGGTATTTTCATTCTTCTCTCCCAGAATGACATTGCCGATACTGTTCTGTGAAAGCTCTTCCGTCAGGGTCATCCACGTGCCCAGATCCTTCCACTGGCCCGCGAACGGCACTACCGCCGCCGAACCGGCTTTCTCGGCCACTTCATAATCCAAACTGATCTTGGGAAATTCCGTGTAGCGGGAGCGAACGCCCTCAAACGTATCCGCCGGAACATACTTCGCCGCAATCTTGAGGAGATACCCCAGACGGAACGCGAATACGCCGCCGTTCCACAAGGCTCCGTATTCCAGCAGCTCCTCCGCGCAGGAAACACTCGGTTTCTCAATGAAGCGCAGCACCTTGCGCACAGTCTCCCCTGTTTTTTCGGGCGCGGGGACGATATATCCGTATTTGGAAGAGGGATAAGTCGGGCGTGTCCCCATCAGCACCAGATCAGCCGCCCCGTTTTGGACGGCTTCAGCCATCTGCGCGATCACCTGAAAATAACCGGCTCCGGTATAAGGATCGCACGGCATCACGACAACCACCTCATCCGCGGGGCATTTCTTTTCATACGCCAGATATGCCGCCGCCAGTGCCGCCGCCGGAAAAGTATCTCTGCGTTCCGGTTCCGTCACGATGTCCACACCGTCTCCTAATTGGTTGACGATGATATCTCTCTGGGCGATATCCGCCGCGAAAGTGATGCTCTCGGTCAGACCCGCCTCACGAATCTGCCTCACCACTCGCTGGACCATGGATTCCTTCTCTCCCGCAGGCGTTTCCAACAGCGGCAGGAATTGTTTGGAACGGGTATCACTGGAGAGCGGCCATAGACGTTTGCCGGATCCACCGGACAGCAGTATGATCTTCATAACGGTTTTCAAATGGGTTATATCGCCTGATCAGGCGAAGACTCCGCAACATATTGAGACTCTGCCGATTGTTTGTAAAGTCTTTTCTGAATAAAGGGAGTAAAAAGGAAAAAAATGGAGCGGGCGAAGGGATTCGGACCCTCGACATTCACCTTGGCAAGGTGACGCTCTACCAACTGAGCTACGCCCGCATATTGTCAGCCGCGTGACTGACAGGGCAAATGATACCGCTTACAACGGCGATTGCAAGCGGTTTTTTGATTTTTTTTAATTTTCTCCTGTTTTTTGCCCGCAAACAGATGAATAGTCTGAATGAAATCGTTTTGCTTTAATCCTTTTGAACAGTCAATCCTTCCTGCACAAAAAGCTCTGTCAGTTTCTTATAACATTCCTCAACCATACCTGGATAGAGTGCAACCCAATTTTTTACATTATCTGTGTTATCAGCAGTCTTAAAAAACATATTCACAGCCGTACCATTCGTGACTTTTTCTTCTATTGTGAAGGATCTTCTCTCAGAAACAGGTTGCATGCGAACTAGTTTTCCATATTTCTGAAACACGCATATCGTTATTTTCATAGGCTCATCCCAATAAAGGCGATAACCTGGAAGATTTTTCATGAACTCCATATCAATACCTGATTTTTCAACCTCTGATTTAAATTCTTCCTCAATTTTCTTACGTTTATCATTCATTTCCTTGATTTTATCTAAATCATTCCCCTCCACCTTCAATATATCTCTCGGATGTACACTGTTTATCGTAATGATTCCCGGTTCTGTAATAGATGAGATTTCCAATCCGGCTTTTTCCAAAGCCATGACGATTGAACACATAACTTCTTGATACTCCTGATCAAACCGAATTTTGCCTATTGTGTTGGCCAGTTCCAAATCCTTTTCTCTCCAGGCATTACGCAATTCTAACGCAGGCTGTTTCTTCTCATAATATTTTTTTAGAGACTCCTCTATTTCCTCATCTGTTTCAGAGCCCTTTGCTAGAACCGTTCCATATTTCGTTGTTACAAGACGAGATGTTGTTTTTCCATTGCTTTCCTGCGCGTTCACAGTGCAGACAGCGGCCGGCACCAGAAGTGCCCCGACTAATAATG
>JAEENR010000142.1 GCA_016283885.1 Verrucomicrobiota bacterium | reverse complement strand
TATTTTGACACGATCGAAATCCGGCTAGAAAATGACACGACCCTGGGAACGATCCGCTATACACTCGATGGCAGCGTTCCAAATGAAAGCTCTCCCCTCTACACTGAACCGCTCACGATCAGCAAAACAACTCTGCTCAAATGCCGAAGCTACGCCCAAGATCAACTGGCGGGAAAAATCGCGACATTCGTTTACATGATCGGCAATCCGGAATTGAAATCGGTGACTTCGGATCTGCCGCTGATCATCCTGGATAATTTCGCAAAAGGCCAGCTTCAGAAAAAAAATAAAATGAACGCCTGCATGGCGGTGTTTGAACCCGTCAACGATGTGGCGTCCTTTACCAACGCGCCCACACTCATGATCCCGGCCATCATCCACAAAAGAGGAAGCACTTCGCTGGATTTTGCAAAATACAGTTTATCTGTTGAAACGGAAAACGCGTACTGGGAAGATGAGGATGTTCCCCTGCTGGGAATGCCATCGGAATCGGACTGGGTGTTCTACGCTCCGTGCATGTACGACAACAGCATGATCCGTAATCAGCTGATGTATAATCTGAGCAATCAGATAGGAAGATACGCGCCTCAGACGCGTGAGTGCGAACTGTACCTGAACCTGGAACATCAACATATCCAGCCGGAGGATTATTTCGGGATCTATATCCCCATGGAAAAAATCAAAATGGGTGAAAAGCGGGTCAGCTATCCCAAAGCGGTAAACGGCGAAAATGAGGAGCCGGGCATCACGGGAAGTTATCTGCTCAAGCTGGATCGCATAGACCTGGAGGGAACACGGATCGGCGCGGGCGGCACCATTGTCACCTGGGTCTATCCCGACGGAGATGATATAAAAAGACCATCCAGAAAAGCGCAGATGGATTACGTTAGAAACTATCTGAATGAGTTTTACTCTGTACTGAAAGGTGAACAGCCGGAGAAGCATTACAGTGACTATCTGGACGTGGAAGCCGCGATCGATCACAATCTGCTGAACGCTTTTGCGTTCAATATCGATGCACTGCGGCTGAGTACATTTTTCACAAAAGTCCAGGACGGGAAAATCGTTTTCGGACCTATCTGGGATTTTGACCGTTCACTGGGTTCGGGAGACGGTCACGATAAAGATCCAACGGTCTGGAACCATCCGAGAAGAACGGATTATTTCAACTATGGCTGGTGGTACTATTTGTTCCGGGATATCGACTTTTTCCAACAGTACATTGACCGCTGGCAGGAACTGCGTCAGGGTGCGCTGAGTCAAAAACAGATCAATGCCGCTTTCAACTATTTCTGCAACCGTCTGCAAAACGCCGAAAAACGAGACAGAGCCCGCTGGACATCCGCGGTGACGGGACGGTTCAATGACTATAACGTGATCCGCATCGTAAATCTGACCTGGATCAAAAACAGACTTGATTTTATTGATTCGCAATTTGTCAAACAGCCTGAGATCGTCTGCAATAAAGCAGACCAGACCGGGTACTATCGTATATCTTCATCGAATACCGGAACCAGTCAACTTTATTATTGCAGCGGTACAACAGATCCGCGACTGCCGGGCGGAGGCATCTCGAAAACGGCACAACTCTTTTCGGATTCACTGCTAGTCACGAACGGGACGATCCTTACTTTTCGGGCTTATAATGAAAAACATAATCCCCTGCACGGCGAAACAAACGCGCCGCCTCTGGTGAGCTTCTGGAGCAGACCTGTGCAGGTCAAAGTTGGAACACAGCCGCCGCGGCTGGGCATCACCGAACTCATGTATTCACCGGAACTTTATGACGGAGACAACAGCAACGACCGGGATGAATATGCCTGGCTGGAGGTGACCAATCTGGGCGAATGGCCGGAAGAAATGGAAGGGTATCAATTTTCGGAAGGCATCAGTTACACTTTTCCCGCGCTGCGTCTGGAACCTAAAAAGAGCGTTGTGATCGCCAAGAATCCGGATCTTTTCGTCACACGCTACAACACGAATGAAATTTGTGTGGTGGGACCTTTTTCATCGAATTTAGCCCGCAAAGGAGAAACGATCCGCCTGGATAACAGACAGGGCAATACCGTGTGCAGTGTGAGCTATTCAAACAGCTGGTATCCGCAAACTGACCGCGGCGGCTATACTCTGGAGATACTGGATCCGCAGGCGGATTTTGTCGGCCAGGCTGAAAACTGGCGCTCGTCCTCCCAAAAAGGAGGCACCCCCGGCTGGTGGACCGCGGATGGTTCGCCGTACATCCGCTTTGAAACTATTCAGATGGATGAAGAGCAAATCTATTTTGAGATAGTGGGGCCGGTCTCATGCAGTGTGGAGGCCTCCAACGATCTGCTCCATTGGAATGAGATCCCCTGTTCACGCCAAAAAAGCCGCTTGTGTGTAGAACGCGGAAATGAAAATATCTTTTACCGTCTCCGTATGGACAAGCCCTATTAAAAAAGAACCATGAAAAAACATTTTGCTGAACTCGCCCTTTTGATTGGAACGGCTTTGACTGTTTCCGCCAGTGATGTTGTCATCAACGAGATCATGTATCACCCCCGGAGTGAAAATATCCGGGAACAATGGATCGAGCTGCACAATACCACCGACAGCGCGATAAATCTTTCGGGATGGGCATTCACCAAGGGGATCTCTTACACATTCCCGGAAGGAACGGGCATCGAGGCGAACGGATACCTGGTGATCACTGCTGACACAGAGGCTTTCGCAGCGGTCTATTCGGATGTGCCGAATGTCATCGGCAGCTGGGACGGCAAGCTCTCGAATCGTGGAGAAAACATCCGCCTGACACGCGCCAACGGCAAAACAGAGACAGAAGTCCATTACGCACCCGAAGGCGATTGGGCTCAAAGACGACTGATCCAGGAACCGTATTACGGCTGCTGGGGCTGGGACTGGTACGCAGAACATCAAGGCGCAGGCAAATCAGTGGAACTGATCGATCCCTCCCTGCCGATCTCTATCGGACAAAACTGGAACTCCAGCCAAACAGACGGCGGCACTCCCGGCGCTGTGAACAGCTGGTACGACAGCATCCCGGAACAGGCACCGCTCCTGTGCAATGTCAGCCACTCCCCTGCTTTGCCGCAATCCACTGAAGCTGTCACCATCAGCGTACAGGTCCATACGAGCAGCACTGAAGCGTTCCAGGTCACCACGCACTGGAAGACAACGGACATGGACGAATTCGAGGAAGTTGAGATGCTGGATAACGGAGATTTTCAGAAAAACGGGGATACGCTGGCAAACGATGGTTACTTCAGCGCAAAGCTCCCCGAACAACCGAACGGAACGATCGTTGAATTTTATCTGACCGTGTTTACCACGAGCGGCCTGACGCGTACCTATCCAAATGTGGAAGAAGCGCCGGGAAGAACACCCTGGCTGCTTTATCAAGTGGATGAGGAAAGGTATGCCGGAGATCAGCCGATGCTGAGGATCATACTGGATCCGCTGGAATACAATTATCTGAAAACGAAAATCTGGGGGGAACAGGGACTAAGTGAAGCACTGGTCAATGGCACGGTGATCTGCCAGACACCCAGCCAGCCAATGCCGGAGATCTTTTACCAAGCCGGATTCAGAAACCGCGGCAAGGGAACTGCTTCACTCACTCCGCATAATATCCATATCAATCTGCCCAAAGACCGTGACTGGGAGGGACGCACCTCTTTCAACACAAACACAAAGGACACCTACTGCCAAATCATTTCCAGCGTGATCGCCAGAGAAATCGGTCTGCCCATGGCGGAATCACGCCCTGTAAAGGTTCGCATCAACGGCGAAGATCTTACGAATCCCATTGCTCCTCAATTCGGATCTTACGCCGGAAATGAACCGATCAACAGTGATTTTGTTGACCGTCAATTTCCTTTGGATAATGGCGGCAATCTTTACCGCGGAAAGCGCTATGCTTATCCACAGAATTTAGGTATCGCGGATCTCGGCTGGAGAACTGAAAGCTGGACCAGCTATACGAACGCTTATGTCAAAGAAAACAATAGCATGGAAAATGACTGGTCGGATCTGGTAGAACTGATCCGGGTACTGAACAAGACACCCAATGAGGAATATGTGGCGGCGGTAAAAGATGCCGTGAATGTTGAAAACTGGATGCAGTATTTCGCGCTGAACACCCTTTTGGCTAATCAGGAAACTTGTCTGGCTACCGGAGTCGGAGATGATTTTGCTCTCTACCGTGGGGAAAAGGATCCGCGCTTTTCGCTGATCGTTTATGATATGGATTCCGTGATGGGACTGGGCGAACGCACAGAGCCTTATCGAAAAACGATATGGCCAATGAATGAACTGCCAGCTGTCAGACGGTTCATGACAAACAGCGCGTTCTCACCGCTGTATTTCAAGCATCTGCGCGAGCTGGGAACAGGCATTTTCGCTCCGGAAAGAATGAACGCTCTTTTAGATAATGTACTGGGAGATTGGATCAGTCCTACTGCATTAAATAACATGAAAACATTCAATGCCAATCATGTGGCGTATGTGCTTTCACAGATCCCCGGAAAATTTTCTATCAATAATACGTTTGAAGAGATCAGTGGTTATCCGGGTGTTCGTAAACCCGATCTTTTGCTGGAAGGCACAGCCGATGCGGAGCATACTTCGCAGATCACTATCAATGGCATACCTGTGGATTACACGGCCTGGCAAGGCAAATGGAGCTGTCAGTTGAAACTGAATCCCGGATTAAATTTTATCACCATCAAAATTTATGATCTGGACGGTAAAGAAATCGAATACAAGGAACAGTATATCCTGTACGATACCGGTTCGACCCACATCCTGGACACTGACACGATCACAGTGGATACCACTTTGACCGCGGCAGAAGGTCCCTGGCAGATCAATAAAAAATTAAATATTGCCGAGGGAGCAACATTCACCATCGAACCCGGAACGTGCGTTTATCTGAATACGGGTGTCACACTCTCCCCTGCCAGAAACGCGCGCATCGTGGCCGAAGGAACTGAGGCGGCACCCATCGTGCTGGCAGGGATCCCCGGCGGCGGCCGCTGGTCCAGCGTTACTTTCAATCATACCGGTGTGACCCGCGCGGAAGGCGATCCCGAAAATCGTTTCTGCTATGTGCATTTCAAAGATTTTGGCGGTGTCGCGGCCATCAACTGCAATTACGGAACATTTTTCCTGGATCATTTGACCTTTGGTACAACGGACTGTCAATACATCAATTTGAACTGGTGCTCCTTCATGATCAGCCACTGCCGTTTTCCGGAATCCACCGGTGATATGCAGCTGGTTCGTGCCGCGGGCGGTACCTTGATGGGTGGACGAGGCATCTTCTACCGGAATTATTTTGGAAAAGTTTACGGGCACAATGACCCGGCTGACATCACGGACGGGAACTGGATCGAATCCGGAAAATTCCAAATCATCGAAAATGTTTTCATGGGCAGCGGAGATGACTTGCTGGATCTGGATGGAACGGATGCATGGATCGAAGGAAATATCCTGATGCATTCCCATCAGAATAAATCCTGGGGCGGCGCCTCAGCCATCAGCGGCGGTAAAGATGAAGACCGCACCTCCGAGCTGTATATCACGGGAAATCTTTTCTACGATGATGATCACGCGGTGAAAGCCAAGGACGGCAATTTCCATATTGTGGTCAACAATACGATCGCACGGATCACCAACGAAGGAGGCAACGACAGCGACTGCGGGATGCTGGGCTGTGTGGATGTCGGGTATCCGGAATCAAAGGGATACTACTTCCAGGATAACATTACCTACGACATCAAAAATGTTTTGCGCGGTCACACCAACGCAGTGATCACTTTTGAGGGGAATCTATTGAGCGAACCCTGGGACACCACAGAAGAATGGGCACGCGGTGGAAATAATTCTTTGTGCGATCCGAAGTTTGTTTATATCCCCGCCGTCGAAGAGACATTGAATTTCCAGACATGGGAACAGGCACAAATCATGAAAAAGTGGTTTGCTCCGCAAGCCGGCTCGCCTGCTATCGGAACCGCTGAGAACGGCCGCAACAAAGGAATGTTTCCACGCCGTGGTGTCAGTATTTCCGGTGAACCGTCCACACCAGTCAGCAGTAGAAATATTCAACTGCGGATCGGTTCCTGCTACAGTGATTTTGGGGTCAATGTTCCCGATCTGCCAAACGGAGCCGGATACATTGCTTACCGATATCGTTTGAGTCAAGACGGCATCTTTGGCGAGTGGAGTGATGAACATCCTATTACACAGCCGTTGGTGCTGAACGATCTGGAAGATGGCATTTATTTTGTAGAGGTATCCGGCAAGAAACATATCGGGATCTGGGATGATGATCCTTATATGGGTGAAGCGCTTTATGTGGCGCGTTCCGCTGTCTGGGAAATCAGCGCAGGTGCACCCGGTGAACAAATTTTACCGCAAGTTCGGCTGAATGAAATCGACTTCAAAAAACAGCAAATCGAGATCTTGAATTTTGGAGATGCAGAAATTGATATGTCAGGATTCTTTATTACAGATGATCCTGAACTGCCGGAAAAAATCGGATTATCTGAAATCGGTCAGCTCTCTCCTAAAGCATACAGTATCATCTCTGCCGGTGATCTTCTGACTTTGAACACACAAGGCGGACAGCTCTATTTGATGCAGGGTGAAACGGTATGTGATTCCGTCACCTGGGGACAAAACATCCTTGAATACACGCTGGGCCGTATGAACGTGAATCAGTGGACACTTTGTACACCAACTCCGGGATCCGAGAATCTGTGCATCGCATTGGGAGACGCATCCACTCTGAAAATCAATGAATGGCTCACATCCGAACAATCCACCGGTACAGACGATTTTGTTGAAATCTACAATCCCGGATCGCTGCCCATCGCGATGGGTGGTCTCTTTTTATCAGACGCGCCAATGAATTTGAACCGCTCAGCCATCGCTGAAAACACATATATCCCCGCAAAGGGATTCTCCGTCTTTATTGCCGATGGCAAGCCGGAAGCAGGATATGATCATCTGACTTTCAAACTCTCTGCGTCTATCGGCAGTATCTTCCTCTCAGATTCAGAATCAAACATCATTGACTCTGTTGCCTATCATTCCCAAAAATCGGATATTTCTTCCGGGCGTTCACCCGACGGCGGTGATGTCATTTTGAGTCTTGATCCGCCTTCACCCGGAACAAAAAATCTGGGATACAGTCTGACGCGTCAGATCGAAACTGAAAGTGTCACACTGATATCTATGACGAACCAGTGGAAGTTTGATCAAAGCGGAACCAATTTATTGAAAGCATGGCGAGAGAACGACTATGACGACTCTGAATGGGAAACCGGTCGCGCTCTCTTTTATAATGAATATGAGCCCATGCCGGCACCAAAGAACACCCCTCTTACATTGGGTCCCGTTACCTATTATTTCCGCACGACTTTCGATGTGACTGAAAAAGAAGCGAACGATTGGAATGATCCACATTCTTATTGGCAATTCCATTTGTACGCAATCCTGGATGACGGCATCGTGATTTATCATGACAATGAAGAATTCTGCCGGGTCAATATGCGTGACGGTGATGTTTACTACACAACATTCGCCATCAGTAATGAAGGCAGATTACAGGGACCTTACACCGTTGAACTGCCGAATCTTCATGCCGGCACGAATTATATCGCGGCAGAGCTTCATCAGGATAAACCGGGCAGCTCTGACGCGGTCATGGGTATTGAGCTGCTGGCCGAACGCTATCTGACAAACTATATTCCCTCTGTCCCCAGTGTACGCATCAGCGAGATATTTGCCGCAAGCCACACTTACCGCTGGAACAAGGAGGATCTTTGCGACTGGGTCGAACTTTTCAACCCAACAGAAATTACTTTGGATCTGGGCGGAATGAGTTTGAGCTGCGATCCAAAACAGCCGGCACAGTTTGTTTTGCCAATGTACAGCATTCTGAAACCGGGAGAATATTTGGTCATTCCTTGTTCCGAGTCACTCCCGGGAAGTAGTGTTCCTGCGGCTCCTTTCGACTTGAGCAAGAACGGCGGCACGGTTTACCTCTTCGCGGCTGATGGTTCATTGATGGATACTGCGCGATACGGTTTTCAAATTTCCGATCTCAGTGTTTCAAGAATGGAATGGAACAGCGCGAACTGGCAGCTTTCTATTCCTACGCCGGGCAAACTAAATCAAGCAATAGTGCTGGGCAATGCCGACCAGGTGAAAATCAATGAATGGATGGCAACACCTCTGAGCGGCGGCGACTGGTTTGAATTATACAATCCCGGCACCCTGCCCGTTGACCTCAGCGGTTATTACCTTACCGATGATTTGAATAATCTGACTCAATACCGTATCCCCGACGGTTCCTATCTGGGCGCGGGTCTGCACGCATGGATCAAGATCATGGCAGATGAAGAACTGGAGAAAGGGGCACATCATGTCAACTTTAAACTGAGCTCTTCCGGTGAAACATTGACACTGTCCAATCCGCGTGGGGCGATCGTTGATATCGTCACTTTCGGCAAGCAGAAAAAAGGCATCTCCGAAGGACGTTATCCCGACGGCGATGATTTGATTTACGCATTTGAATATGAAACACCCGGCGCTCGAAATATCCTGGACACCTATCCTGATGACTTCGATGCCGATACAGACGGGATGCCGGACGTATGGGAATCAAAATATGGATTTGATCCAAATGATCCCGCCGATGCAACACTGGATCCCGATGGAGACGGATTGACCAATATTGAAGAATACTGGATCCAAACCGATCCGCTGGATCCTGAAGATTGTCTGAAGATTTTCAATATCCGCATGGAATCCATTGAGAACGAACGATGGGTAGTATTCGAGATACCTGTCGTTCAAGGGGTGGATTATTGTGTGGAATATCGTGAAAATGAAAAAAACGCCTGGGAGACACTCGTCTCCCTGGAAAATATCACCCAAACCGGATTACTCGAAATCAAAGCCCCCTGGCTGGAACAGGCCAACGGCTTCTATCGTCTTATCGCGCTGCCCAGATAACAACGAATGAATCATAGATATACAAAATTATTATTGATAACAGGGATGCTCTGCCTGCAAGCATGGGGATCCAACGCTGAAGGTGTTTTTATCTCTGAATTTATGGCTTCCGCCAACAATAATCTGTTGGATAAGGATGGCCAAAATTCAGACTGGATCGAAATCTATAACTCGACCTTTGAAGATGTTTCCCTCAAGGGATGGGGACTCTCCGACAAAGCTAAAAAACCATTCAAATGGATCTTTCCCGATATTGTTCTGAAAGCAAAGCAGCGCCTCTTGGTATTCGCTTCAGGACGTGAACAAAACTCCCCGGATGATGAACTGCATTGCAACTTCAAACTTTCAGCCGAATCCGGTTATTTGTCACTGACCGAGATCAGCGGTAAAACAGCTTCCGTTTTTGAAGACTATCCCAAACAGTATTGGGGTGTTTCTTATGGGTACACGGAAGATCTTTCGCAAATACGTTATTTTTGTGAACCAACACCCGGCGCGGAAAATATTTTGGGACCTCAAGACCGCGGACCGATCCTTTCCGATCTTCAATACTCGCCGGCTCTACCCGACCGCCCAGGAGTGGATCAGCCTATCAACGTAACGATCCGTGTCGATCGAGGTATTCAAGATACAAAAACAGTGCTGCTACGCTGGATCATCGATCGCAATTCGGATCTGCATGAGATTCCCATGCTCGATGACGGTGAACATGGAGACGGTGCCCCTGAAGACGGTATCTATGGCGCTTACATTCCGCCTGACGAATTCCAGGAGGGTTCTATTGTCCGCTGGTATGTCCGTGCCATAGATGCTGATGGGCATGCCAGCCGCTGGCCTTATTTTCTGGATCCATCATGCACACCGGAATTCTTTGGAACAGTTATTGCGCAGGATCCATTGGAGACACATTTGCCTGTCATAGAAATTTTTCCTAACAACCCTTCGATCGCGAGCGGCTGCCGGGGATGTCTTGTTTATAACAATGAATTCTATGAAAACGTCTTTTTCCAAAACAAAGGGCAGACTACATCATTTTTTAATAAACGCTCATTTGGCGTAGAATTCAACAAAGACCATAAGTTCCTGCTGTTCGAGGGGGGAGAACGCTATACTGACCTGCGTTTTATTAGTCCCTATGGTGACAAGTCGAAAGTTCGCAATTCCACCGCATACAATTTTTTTGAGCGTGTAGGTGTACCTGCTGAGAAAAGTTTTCCTGTTCGTGTTCAGTCGAACGGAGAATTTCACGGTATCTATGACCTCACCGAAGACGGTGACGAACCCTGGCTGGAGCGTTCGGGACTTGATCCCAATGGCGCCCTCTACAAAGTGGATGATAACCTGGTCGATGCGAACAACTCCATCAAACGAACACGCCGTTGGGAAGATAACTCCGATCTGGAGGAATTCATCTACAGGACAAGCAATGCTTTTTCGCTTGATGACCGTATAGATTACCTCTACGACCATACGAATATTCCGGAAATGGTCAATTACTTCGCGGCATCCCTCATTATGAATCACGCCGATCAGGGCTGGAAAAATTATTACCTTTACCGTGACAGCGATGGAACCGGCGAATGGAAAATACTACCCTGGGATCTTGATCTGACCTGGGGCCGGTTCTCCTCCCCTTATTATCTCAATGATATTATTTACTCGGACCTCTGGCTCACATGGTGGTATCCCATCAGCGGGCTTTACATGGGATACTCTTTTAACCGCAGTCTTTCTGATATGGTCCGCTGCCGCTTGCTTACATTGATGGAGGAGGAATTCTATTGGAGTGAAACACCGGAAGAAAATCTCCCATTTCTCCGGGAAATGCGCGAAAAACAGGATTTGATGGATCCTGAGGAATTTGAAATCACCGATATGACTTTGGATGAGAAAAAATGGCCCAACCCGATATTCTCCACAACACCCAGAGGGGAATTCGAGCGTATCCGGGACACCTATCTCCCACAGCGGATCGCCACTATCCAAAAATATATGGAGTCGTATCCTGTCCCGGAAGAGGACTGCAGAAAGAATATCAAGATCCTTGAGATCGTTCCATCCACCCTCGTGGGAAAAGCCTCCGAAGCATATATCCGTCTGGTAAACAGCGGCGCCTATCCCATCGACATCAGTCACTGGAAATTGCGCGGAATGATGCAATACGATTTTGATCCCGGTACTGTGTTACTGCCGGAGAATGTTATTTACGTTGCCGCGGATCTGAAAGCCTTCCGTGAACGAAAATTCTTTCCCACAAGTGAATTCAGACTTTTCGCTGTTGGTCCCTACAAAATCGATACTGAAAATCCGAGTACAAGTCTTGAACTTTATGATAAAACCGGTGAATTGATTTCCAGTATGGACTACAACGGAGATCCACTCGGTGATTACTCATCTTTGCGGATCACAGAGATCATGTTCGCACCTGCCGCTTATGAAAATGACATCAACGATGATCTGGATAATTATGCCTGGCTGGAACTGACCAACTGCGGAACCAATGCCATCCAACTGGAAAACATACAGATCACCGAAGGCATCACCTTTACTTTCCCAGATCATATCCTGCCGCCCAAAAAGAGTCTCGTGCTGACTAAAAACAAATCTATTTTTGAAACACGGTATAAAGACTCCTCCATCATCGCGCTGGGAAACTACTCCGGCAATCTCGCGCGCAAAGGCGAAACGATCCGCCTGCTGACACCTGAAGGCGCACTGATCCAAGAAATCACATATTCCAATAAATGGTATCCGGAAACAGACCGCGGAGGATACAGCATCGAATTGAACGAGCCTTTCGCTGATGAGGAAACGATGAGCCTGCCGGAGAATTGGTCACCCTCCTTTTTAGATGGGACACCCTCCTGGTACCCGGCCTATTCACAGCCAAAGATCATTGCTGAAACACTTACTGTTGATGCAGAGAAAATCAGTTTCCGTATCGTTGCCGGGAGTCATTTTGTGATTGAAAAATCCGAAGATATGCAAACATGGGAACCCGTCCAGGGCACGACCATCAACCATCTTGTCACCCTGCCTCGCGATGGAGAAAAAGTCTTTTATCGAATTCGTTCTGATGTGAAATAAAGCAAATCTAAGTTATGGATATAAAATATTTCATAAAAACATTAATAATTGCAAATATCTTTTTATTAGTTATTAGCACCTATGGGGAAGATGTAACTCTTATAGATGAAAACTGCAATGGATGGAAATATTTAAAGGGTACTATTGAGCCGGCTGAAAACTGGAATGAATTTTCATTTGACGAAAAATCTTTTTCAAGTGGAAAAACCCCTTTTTATTACGGGGTAGATGGTCTGGAAGGCGGAACACTTCTTGATGATATGACCTTTAAATATTCCAGCATCTACATGCGGAAAAAATTCTCTGTAAAACACGGTGTCTATAGCAAACTGAAATTAAGAGCATTCTCCGATGATGGATATATCATCTGGATCAATAATACTGAAGTCGCTCGCTTCAACATGACCGATGGAGATAAAAAACACAATGATACTGCTTGTGTAATCGTTGACTCTCCTGTTTGGAAAACATACGACTTGAGCAAATACTGCTCTCTTTTGAATACAGACTCTGATAATCTTATCGCTGTACACGCGTTTAATATCGGGATTGGGACAAGTCCGGACTTTGCTATCAATCTAAAGCTGACGGCGGAATACGATGATGATCTTACACCTCCGGAAATCAATAATTTCTACCCCCCAAGCGGCAATGTCATCGCGGACGGTGCTCTTGTAACGATTTGTTTCAGTGAGCCGGTCAATGGTGACATCGCTGATATTTTACTCTGCAATGGCGTACATGTCGATGAAGTCAAAAACATCAACAACACTCAATTCATTTTCCGTCTCCCCGAGCAGAACAAGGACGGCACGATAGAACTAAGCTGGGATGCAGAAGCAAAGATCTATGATCTATCCCCTTTTCAAAATCAGCTTATTATTCCATCGACTGTGTGGCATTATTCGATTGATACGACTCGGCCGCAACAAACTGTCAGGATCAATGAAATACTAGCTTCAAATGGTTCCGGTATAAAAAACTCACTAGGCAAACACAGTGATTGGATCGAGCTTTTCAATCAGTCGGAAAATCCCGTTCAGCTGACCGGCTGGTCTCTGTCAAATTCAGATAAAAATCAGAATCCATGGCAATTTCCGGACAATGCTGTCATTGATGGATACGGTTTTCTCATTGTATATTGCGATAATGATGCACAAGAATCCTGTATCAATGGTGAATACTTCACGAATTTCAACCTGTCAAAAGAAGGTGGATATCTTGCACTGATCCAACCCGATGGCACTGTCGTTCAAGAATTCAGGCCATCTTATCCACCACAAAAAAGAGATATCTCCT
>JAEENR010000141.1 GCA_016283885.1 Verrucomicrobiota bacterium | reverse complement strand
GGTTATAATCCCTAAAGAACTTAATCAGCGGTCAATGTTTTGTTCCTGCTTCCAGTTTTGTAACCATCAATGTCCACTGTCACAAAAGTAAAGCCGATTTGATGGAATTCGGCGGAAATAGCATCCCGGATCAACGGCGTGAAAATTTTTATGATCTCATCTTTGTTGACCTCGATGCGGGCAGTCATTCCGTGTATCCTTACACGGACTTGATGAAACTCCAGATTCAGCAGGAGTTGTTCCGCCTGTTCTACCATCTTCAATCGTTCCGGTGTTATTTTTTCACCGTAAACGAATCGGCTGGAGAGACAGGCAAAGCTTTGTTTGTTCCATGTGGACAGACCTTGACGGCGGGATAACAGGCGGATTTCTTCTTTGCAAAGGTTCGCGTGACGCAGAGGACTCAGTATGCCTAATTCCGCAATGGCTTTCAGTCCGGGGCGATAATCGCCGTTATCATCGCTGTTGGATCCTTCGGCGATTGCCTGGATGCCCTGTTGCTGACAAACTGCGCGGATTTTTTCAAAAAGTTCATGCTTGCACAGGTAACAGCGGTTTTTGGGATTATCACAGAAACCGGGAATGTTTAGTTCCTCGCTGTTTAGAATGATGTGACGGATTTTTTTATCATTGCAGAATTTCTTTGCATCCTGAAGTTCTCTTTCAGGAAAGGAGCAGGAGGCTGCGGTAAACGCGGTCACACGATCTCCCAGTACATTGTGCGCGCAGTTCAGAAGAAAGGTTGAATCTACACCCGCGGAAAATGCTACGGCCAGGGAAGGGTATAATTTCAGATCCGTCAGCAGGGATTGGTATTTTTTCTCTGTTTCACCGGATATTTGTTCAAAAGGGGTATTCATGTAAGGTAGTGAAAAGGTTTACGGATTTATGCCTCCAATCCCAGCAGGATGGCGATAACGGTATTGGCCTGGATGGAAGCGGCAATGCCGACCCTCGGAGAGGCCGGGGCGAGTTCAGGTGAAATGCCGGAGGTAAGATCACCGACAAGATAAAGACGCGATCCGACCTTGCGGACCCGGATGTCGTTGGATCTGCCGAAGCCGGCCAGACCGGACGCGGCAACGATGGGGATATTCGTTTTTGACAGAGCCGCAATCAGCATGGTTTTGGCATCGGCTTTGTCAAAGGCTTCGACTACGACATCACAATTCTTAAAAATTTCGGGGATATTCTCTTCTGTCAGCAAACAGTCATGGAGTTCCAGTTCGATATCGGGATTGATCCTGCGCAGATTTTCTGCCAGTGCAGAGGTTTTCTTTTGGCCGATCTGGTCGGCAAAGTAAAACTGACGATTGAGGTTGCTTTGGGAAACTACATCAAAATCCGCCGCGACAAAATGTGTAACACCGGAGCGCATCAAATGGCTGAGGACATTGGAACCCAAACCGCCTAATCCGGCAACTCCAACCTTTGCCCGTTCGAGGATGGTTTGCTGAGCGGCCGACAGATACGGGTTTACATTCATGATCAGCCGCCGCCGACTATGGAAAAAAGATCCACCGTGTCGCCGTCTTTTAGGCGCAATTCTCCCAGTGGATCTTTTTCAGTCAATATTTGTCCATTCCATTCCAAGATCATGTTTTTTACAGAGAATTGACGCGACTGCAAAAAAGCAAGGAGACTTTCTCCGGCAGTGAAT
Organism: Verrucomicrobiota bacterium; assembly: GCA_016283885.1. GTDB lineage: Bacteria > Verrucomicrobiota > Verrucomicrobiia > Limisphaerales > UBA1412 > UBA1412. The sequence goes on along the minus strand of JAEENR010000141.1, from coordinate 6,704 downwards.
TCAGTCTCTTTCCCGTTTAGAATGACTTTAGGCATGTTTCTACGAAAAGAAAGGGGAAGGTTCCGGCTTGGACAGAACCTTTCCCTTGCAAGGGATGATCAAATCAGTTTCAGCGCGTCATCCAGCGCGGTGATGATGTCGTCTTTGTTCTCCAGACCGATGGAGAGACGGATCAATTCCGGCGGTAAACCGGCTTTGATCTGGTCTTCTTCGCTCAGCTGGGAGTGGGTCGTGCTGGCCGGATGGATGATCAGGCTCTTGGCATCGCCGACATTGGCGATGATCGTGAAGAGATCCACGTTATCCACCAGGTGCTGCGCTTCTTTGGCGCCGCCTTTGACGCCGAAGACGACCATTCCGTTGGCTCCATCGGGCAGGTATTTCTTCGCCAGCGGATTAAAGCCGGGATATTTGACCCAGGCGACCTTGGGATGATTTTTCAGGAATTCCGCCACCGCGAGGCCGTTCTCGCTGTGTTTGGCCGTGCGGAGCGCCAGCGATTCCAGACCTTGCAGGAAGATCCAGCACGCGTCCGGAGCCAGGGTCGGTCCCTGGTTGCGCAGTCCTACGGTGCGCAGACGCAGGGCGAAGGCGATCTCATTGCCGGGTCCCAGGTCGTGCGCGAAACGCAGTCCGTGGTAGCCGCGGTCGGGTTCGTTGTAAAGGGCGAACTTGGGATCGCTCCAGTCGAAATTGCCGGCATCTATCACCGCTCCGCCGATGGCCGTGCCGTGTCCGCCGATCCATTTGGAAAGCGAGTGGACCACGATGTTCGCGCCGTGCTCGATCGGGCGCAGCAGAGTGGGCGGGGTGAATGTGGAATCCACGATCAGCGGCAGATGATGTTTCTTCGCGATGGCGGCGTAGTTCTCGATGTCCGCGATGTCCAGCCCCGGATTGCCGACCGTCTCGATATAGATGGCGCGGGTCCTGGCGTTGATGGCCGCCTCCACAGCCGGAAAGTCATTGACCGGGGTGAAGTTGACCTTGATCCCCTGCTGGGGCAGGATGGCGTCAAACTGGGTAAAAGTTCCACCGTAGAGATTATTTGCGGCAACGATCTCGTCTCCCTGCTTGGCAATGTTGGTGATCGTGAAGTAGATCGCCGCCGTGCCGGAGGAAAGAGCCAGAGCCGCTTTGCCGCCTTCCAGTGCCGCCAGACGTTGTTCCAGTACGTCCTCGGTCGGGTTCATCAGCCGGGCGTAAATGTTGCCGCTCTCGCGCAGGGCAAAGAGATCGGCTCCGTGCCGGGAGCTTTTGAACGCGTAAGCGGTCGTTCGGTAAACAGGGACAGCCCGCGACAGGGTCGTTGGATCGGGAACCTGTCCCGCGTGGATGGCCAGAGTTTCAATATGATAATTTTTTTGGCTCATAATTTTAATACATTACTAAATTAGTTATGATTTTATAAAGCAATCAGAGGGAAACGATTCCCACCGCTCGCGAAAGAGATTATTCAAAAAAGGAGACCTTGTCAACAATAAATCACAACTATTTTAGTAGTTTTTTTATAAAGCGATATCCCGGAAATCAATTGAGACGGGAGTATTCTTTGTCATAAAAGATTGTTCAATAACATATTACAGTGAATATATTTTTTGCTTGAATCGAGGGCGCCTGAATCGCACAATGGCGGCTGGATGACATTGTCATTTTTGTGAGTCAGAAAAATCAGTAACCATAACGATTGAAACAGGATAGAAGATGCCAAACGAATTAGATGAAGTGACGGGTCCCGTGAACAGCGCAGGACGTGATACACATGTGATAGACAAACAGATACCGGTCCGAGTGGGCTGGGGCTCGACCTTGTTCGAGGTGATGCTGTGGGTGCTGGGCATCCTGCCGGGGGTGATTTTTCTTTTTATGAAGATTTCGGCGGCGAATTACTTCAAGCAGCTGGAACAGAAGATCCAAGCCGATGCCTCTACGATCGACAACTACCTGGAACAGCGGGTCAGGATCCTTCAGAATCTGGCCAAGCTGGTGGAGAAAGCGATCGATCTGGACAAAGATGTGATGAAAGCGGTGGCGGCTTTCCGCGGCGGACGGCTGCCGGAGGGCGAGCGCAATCAGGTGGCGGCGCAGATAGACGGTGCGTTTGGACGGCTGTTCCCGCAGGTGGAAGCCTATCCCGACCTGAAGGCGCACGCGGCCATTGCCGATGCCATCCAGCAGAACAGCTACCTGCAGAAGGAGATCACCGCGGCGCGCACACTTTATAATGATACCGTGAACCAGTGGAACACGGATGTCTTCAGATGGCCCACCAAGATGATCGTGGCGGCGCGGGCCGGTTATACGACACGTATCCCGTTCACGGCCTCGGCTGAGGTCAAGGAACAGGCGAAAGGTGTCTTCTTTTGATCCAGGATGTTTATGAGCCTCTGAGCCGTTACCGGGACGAGTTTCGATCGGAATTCGCCTGGCGGGCCGAGGAGAAATTCGAGGAGCTGACGCGCGCTTCCGGCATAGATGTCGAAGCGAACCGCCGTCTGATCGAAGAGATCCGGATGCTGGTGGATCATGCGGAGGAGGCCCGCGGCAAGAGGTCTTTCTTCGGCTGTTTATTCGTTCTGCTGGTGGCAGGAGCGGTGGTCGCATTTATTGCCGCTTATAATGAAATGGGGAATCCGGCTGTGCTGGTTCCGCTGGGGATCATCGGGATCATTGCCAGTCTTTTTCTGCTTTCGCCGCACAAAAAAGCCTCCCAGCTGTATAAAGAACTCAAAAAGACCATCGAGGCAAAAAAGGACGCGGCCTGGAAACAGATGGAGCCGCTGAACGCGCTCTACACCTGGGACATCCCCGTCAAACTGATCCAGGCGACGGTGCCGCGGCTGGAGTTCGACCCGTATTTTACCAATGAACGGCTCTGGTCCCTGCAACGCCAGTATGGCTGGAATGACGATTTCAACCGGGACAAGAGCATCCTCTTTGCCCAGTCGGGATTGATCAACGGCAATCCTTTTGTCTTTGGCGAGTACCGGTACATGAAGTGGGAGAACCATGTTTACAAAGGCACTAAGGAGATATCCTGGACGGAGCAGGAGCGGGATTCCAAAGGAGATTATCACACAGTGACTCATCATGAAACTCTGGAAGCCACTGTGACCAAGCCGGAACCGGTCTATAAGAGCAAAAAGCTGCTCATTTACGGCAACGATGCCGCGCCGAATCTGAGTTTTTCGCGCACGCCGTCCGATCTTTCCAAAGGGGACGAGGGGCTCTTCGCGCGGCTGCGCAAAAAACACGAGATCCGCAAACTGCAAAAATTCTCACAGAATCTGGAGGATGAATCCCAGTTCACCCTGATGAGCAACCACGATTTCGAGGCGCTGTTCCATGCCGTGGACCGCGACAACGAAGTGGAATTCCGGCTGCTCTTTACCTCGCTGGCCCAGATACAGATGCTGGATCTGCTGAAGGACAAGTCCGTTGGCTACGGGGACGATTTCACCTTCCGCAAAAAGAAGAAGATCAACCTGCTCACTTCCACTCACCTGGACAAGACCTCCATCGATACCGATCCCAAGCGCTTTTACGACTGGGACTATGACCGGGCCAAGGCAAACTTTCAGGGACTGAACGAGGAGTATTTCAAGAATATCTACTTTTCCCTGGCTCCGCTGCTGGCCATCCCGCTCTATCAGCAGACCCGCACGCACGAAGAGATCTGGAAAGACGTGCTCCGCGGCCGCGAATCCTCCTTCTGGGAGCATGAGACCCTGGCCAACTATTACGGGTACGGCCAGTTCAAGCATCCGGACTGTGTGACCAAGTGCATCCTCAAGACCTCCCTCCTGAAACACCAAAACGGGGAAGGCGCGGTGGAGGTGACCGCCTACGGTTACAAAGGGCTGCATCATACAGAATATGTAGAGGTCCACGGCGGCGATGGTGCCTGGCACGATGTCCCCGTGGAATGGATCGAATACCTGCCGGTGGAGAACTCGCGCATGATGTATCTCACCGAACAGGAAAAGCCCTCCAACGCCTTGCGCACCCTGGCCCAAAACACCGGCAAAAGCACCCTGCGCCGAACTATTTTCTCCTGCTTGGGAGAAAAAGAAGAGTAGCGAACGGGGGAATTCCCTATTATCAGGTTGCAATAGTGGCCAATACTCTTAACCCCTTATTTTCTACCCATCGGTCCATTCATAATGGCGATTTTGGGATTAGCGTCCTCTAATTCCCTTTAATGTCACCCCGCGCAGAATTTCCAGATTTTGTGAGCAGCTTTTCTCTTTCTTTTCTGTATATATTTTTTTAAATCATAAATTATTTTTGTTGAATGAATTAAAAGAATTAAAAATAGTTTTAAGAATATATTGACAAAATTGAGGAAAATGAACATCCTTATGAAGTAGTGTATAGTACATAGTGTCATCATGAATAAGCAAAAAGAATTAAAAGCGTTTACTCTGATCGAGTTGCTTGTTGTTATAGCAATCATCGCGATTCTGGCCGGGATGATCTTACCGGCACTTTCCAAAGCTAAAGCCAAAACTCAAGGCATTAGCTGTATGAACAATACAAAGCAAATTACTCTTGGCTGGCTGATGTATTCAAATGATAATCAGGATTATATCATGCCGAATTTTCAAGGAGGCGATACGAATCATTCTCCCAAGAGCTGGGTTGCCGGGTATATGAGCTGGGAAGCCGGCAACCGGGACAATACCAATTATATGCTGCTGATAGACAAGGCTTATGCGCAAATGGGCAATTATATTGGAACGGCAGCCAAAGCTTTTAAGTGTCCTACAGATACTTATGCGGTGCCTGGCTCAACGATTTCCGGCGGGAAACAGCGCGTGCGTTCAATGGGAATGAACGCTTTCATGAATATGGATAATACGTCGGAGGTGGATTATGGCGGGGCGCGTATCTATAAGAAAGTTTCGGATATGCACAAGGTCAAACCCACAGGCCTGTGGGTGATTGTGGACGAGCATCCGGACAGTATCAATGATCCTTGCATTTTTTCTGAGGCCACCCGGACCATGGAAAACGGTGTGGCTGTGATCCGCGGAGATAAGGGACGCAGTGTCTGGAGAGATACCCCTTCTGCGCTGCATAATGGAGCCTGTGGATTTTCTTTCGCGGATGGTCACAGCGAGATACGCAAGTGGAAGTCGACTTCGATGATCAATGACGGACGGAAAGTGCGTTTTGAAGATTTGACTGACAGCAATGGCGTTGCGATCGGTCCGGATAGACAGGATTGGGACTGGTTCGCGGAGCATTCTACGGAGGTCTATTAAGACGGAATGATTTTAAAGAGTGGTGATGCACCTTGAAAAAGGAGGGCGGTACCCCGAACGCCCGGTATTGCCAATGTGATCGGGATAAATCAAAAATATACCCTGAACAAATGAAAAAGCTGAATAAGGGTCTCGTCAGAAAAGAGACGGGATCGTTAAAAATGAGAAAGCCGTTGACTGCGCTGGCGGTCATGGCTTTTGTTAGTACCGGCGGTATCGCGCTAGCCGACTATGAGGCATCGGTATTGATGCAGGATCCTGCCGTCTATTACCGTCTGAACAGCTCCGATACCGAGAGTGAAATGAATCTGGGCTGGTTGAATGTGGGAGATCTGAGTTTTGTGAACAGCTTGACTCGCGGCGTAGCCGGTCCCGATCTGTCTGGTTTTGAGTCATCTAACAAAGCACTCTCGCTGACAGGTGGCTTTGCCCAGTTCAATCCGCTGAATACGAGTGTATCGGAAATGACGATCATGGCCTGGGTCAAAACACCGGCAACACGTAAGCAGCACCAACCCGGAATCGTGATGTCCCGTGATCCTAATGTTTCGGGAACAGCAACGGGGTTAGAGTTCAAGACCACGACCTACAGATTGGGATACCACTGGGGAGATACGGCGGTCAGTTATAATTACACCCAGGGACCTGTCGTGACGGGCAGTGCTTGGTATTTTCTGGCGGTTTCGGTGAACGCGGACAAGGCATTTTTCTATACCGGCGATGCCTCCGGGAATATAGAAACCACAGAGAACTTTGCCAGCCATACTACTTTGTCCATGGTCTCACCGTTCTATATCGGCAAGGATCCTGTCGCATCGGGTGACCGTTCTCTGACAGCTAATGACGGGGAAGCGATTGTAGATGAAGTGGTTATTTTCCTGCGCGCACTGGATGAAACGGATCTCAGTTCCATTTATTATTCCGGGTTAGGTAAACCCTACGCACCAACGTATGCCAGCATCAAACCTTCCGCGGAAGTGATTTATGCCGGAGGCAATGAGACTCTGACTGTTTATGGAAACGGCGGCTCCTGCCAGATCGAGTGGTATCTCAATGGTGAAAAAATCAGCGCTACAGACCGAGTTCTGACAGATTTGCAAGCGGGTGTTTATACCGCAAAGCTCACCAATTCTCTGGGAAGTGTAACCACAGACGGATTTGAAGTGCTTGCTGCATCCAAACCGGTCATTACACAACAGCCGGCGAGTGCAACCCGTTATGAAAACGGCCAGGTAACATTCAGTGTAGAGAACACTGGCAGTACTCCCTTCTCCTACCAGTGGAAGCTGAATGGAAAGGATATTGAAGGTGCGACAGAGCAGACACTGACAATCAAAAATCTGACCGTAGAGGATTTTGGCTCTTATACGGTGGAGGTAAACAATTCCAGCGGATCAGTTCTGAGCAGCGCGGCGGTATTGAAACAGCAGCCCGCTG
>JAEENR010000140.1 GCA_016283885.1 Verrucomicrobiota bacterium | reverse complement strand
GTAGAGCAGTTCATCGCGGCTTCTTTGGAAAACGCTACCAACAGTATCAAAGAACCGGGCATCACCCGCTTTGACCTGGTGCAGAGTCAAGACGATCCCCATCAATTCGTGCTGGAGGAAGTTTACCGCGACACCGATGCCGCGGCCGCTCACAAGACCACTGCTCATTATGCCAAATGGCGCGATGCTGTAGCCGATATGATGGCCGAACCCCGTTTCAGCAAGAAGTACACTCAGCTTTGATCCATCGAAAATGATCACAGACCGTTTTGATTTTGCCTCCGCGGGCCGTATCCTTTTTGGCCGCGGCAGGATCGCCGAGCTGCCCGACCTCATCAAGCCGTCGGGCAAAAAAGTGATGCTGGTCACCGGCGGACATCCCGGCCGCCATGACTCCCTGCGGATCCTTCTGGAAAAAGCGGGGATCATCGTCGCGGTCGAATCCGTCAGCGGTGAGCCCACCGTTCAGCGTGTCAGCGAGATCACCGATTCCATCCTCCGTCAGCAGTGCGAAGTCGTTGCCGGCATTGGAGGCGGCAGTGTCATTGACGCAGCCAAGGCGGCAGCCGCTCTGGCTAATAATCCGGGCGACATCATGGACTATCTGGAAGTCGTCGGCGCGGGCAAACCTCTTCCTCAGCCTGCCCTGCCCTATATCGCCATCCCGACCACTGCCGGCACCGGCGCGGAAGTCACCAAGAACTCCGTCATCACGGTTCCCGATCAGCACGTCAAGGTCAGCTTGCGTTCTCCCTTCATGCTGCCCCGGTTCGCCCTGGTGGATCCCGACCTGGCACTGGAATGTCCGCCGGAGGTCTCCGTCAACTGCGGTTTTGACGCTCTGTGCCATCTGATCGAAGCCTACCTCTCGGCCAAGGCTACTCCCATGAGCGATGCCGTCTGCCGTGAGGGTCTTTCCCGGATGGGCGGCGGCGCGCTTGTCCTCCACTGGATGCGCCCCGAAGATCCGAACGTGATGGTGAATGTCTCCCTGGGCAGTTTGCTGGGTGGAATGGCTCTGGCCAATGGCGGTCTGGGTGCCGTGCATGGTTTCGCCGGCGTGATCGGCGGCATGACCGGCGCGCCTCACGGAGCCGTCTGCGCTGCTCTGCTCCCGGCTGTCCTGAGAATGAATCTCGACATCGCCTGCCAGGGCAAACAGCCTCTCTGCCGTCAGACGATGGCACGCATCAATGAAACCGCCCTCATGCTCTCCCGCGACGTGAACTCCAAAACTCAGGATCTCATCACACTCATCGAAAACATGAGCACTCAGCAGAACGTCGCCGGTCTGGAAAAACTGGGCGTGAAAAGAGCCGAATTCCCCGTCATCATCGAGAAATCCTCCCGCGCCAGCAGCATGAAAGGAAACCCCTTCCTCCTGACCGCGGAACAGCTCTTCCAGATACTGGATGAGTCCTTTTGATTTTTGACAAGATCTACAGGATCCACAGGATGAAAAATAAATCAAATCCTGTGAATCTTTTTCGCCTTGCTAAAATAAAAAACGAGGCTTGCGGACCTCGTCTCTTTTATTTTTTATGGCATGTTATTACCCAAAGTTTTTTGGTAGCTCATTTGTGAACAAGCACTGTATCTTCTTCTTTTGGTGTTAGCGAGAGATTATCGCTTATCTCTTCTTTTTTTTCTATTTTTTTATGAGCAATATCGGCAAATTGAATTTGTATGCTATTGGTAGGGATATCCTTTTCAGTGTCAAAATATACAAGTGCCAGCCTAAATCCCATATTTTCAAATCCAACACCTGGAATATTATGAAAACGGTCTGCTTGACGACAATCGGTTATAGAATCATAACAACCACCTCTCAAAATTCGATCATTGAAACGATCATTAGATGAATTAGTATTTGCTGGACGACTTATAGGATCAAAACTGTTTTTATCTGACGGATAATCACCCCAACGATCTGCACACCACTCTGCAACATTTCCGTGCATATCATAAAGTCCCCACGCATTCGGCTTCTTTTGACCAACTGGATGCACTTTCCCATTACTATTATTGCGCCACCAAGCTACTTCATTCAAATTTGGACAGTCAGTCCAATATCCTTGCCCAAATTCAAAACCTAGAAAAGCAAGTGCTTCACCAAATCCTAGGAATTTCGTTTTATAAATTGCTGTAATATCTTTTCCATTGTTTAACGATGTCTTCGTACCAGCACGACACGCATATTCCCACTGAGCTTCTGTTGGTAAAACATAACGATAATTACGGGGCAACTTGCAAGCTTCAATCTCCCTTTCATTTAATCTTTTGCAAAAAAGATTCGCATAATACCAATCAATATGATGGACAGGAATATCTTCTCCTATACAATTCCAACGAGCAGAGAACATATTTCCCATGATAGCTTGCCATTGTTTTTGTGTGACTTCGTATTTTCCTAGCCAATATCCTTTTGTTAAAGTAACAGAATGGAGCTTTTCCGTATGAGAGCGACCAGGTTCATTCTCTGGGCTTCCCATTTCAAACGTCCCCGGAGGAATATAAATCATTTCTAATGTGGCATCTTCTGATAACTGAACAGTCCAGTTTTCGCCAATCTTGGGCAATGAGACTTCATTCGTTGCAAGTGTTGAAATTTTTTCCTTTGCCAACATAGTTGTATCTTCAGCGTGCACTTCTATGTAATTCAACATCAAGCAAACGCAAAATAAATGAATTAAAATTTTCATTGTGAAATTAAAAAATTTCACTACGTGGTCTCCAAAAAAGAGAGACTTTAGTCTCTCCTGTAAAATCTATTCAATAAAAGCAGACTCTACTCCGCGTAAACGTACTTGGCCGCTTCTCGCTTAGAAAGGTGATATTTATCTGAAACCTTTTCAATAATCTGCTCATCTGTTTGTCCAAATTCTCGACAAACTTCTATCAAGGCTTTGATTCCTTCCAGGCGTCCTTTCTGGATACCTTCTTCAACAAGTTCTTCCATTATTTTACACATTTCT
>JAEENR010000139.1 GCA_016283885.1 Verrucomicrobiota bacterium | reverse complement strand
AAAGAAGACAAGGAAAAAACTCCTGGTGGAAATATCGTTCGGGGATATTTGTTGGCTCAACAAGAGGAAAATAAATTATTCGTTCAACGCCCCCGGTTTTAATACTACGAAATGCACTCCCTGAGAAGCATGGGGATCATTTTCCCAATCACTACAATTGATTGCAATATCTCCCGGTCGTCCATAGACAAAAAAATCTATCTTTCCTTGAGAATTAGTTTTAAGCAAAACAGGTTCTCCAAAACTTGGTTGGAACATCTTATAGATATTGGAAACGGTTTCATTAGGACATAAAACCTGAAATCCTTTTTCATCTTTGACGTAAAGGTAATCGGTAATTCCGCTTGGGACAATATTTGTCGAAGGAATGTTTGTGCCTCTGTATTTACCAATTTGCTTAAAGACAAAAAGTGAAAGGTCCTCTTTACCTTTTTGTTCTTTTGGATGAAACAGTTTTCCTTTGTGAGTTTTTTGGGATAATATGGTATCGTCCAATGGTTTGGGTTTGGTGATGACAAACAATACCTCCTTGATACCATTTGTGCTGGAAGAATTTCGGCAATTAATCGCAGTGTCTCCAACTGGTATATAGATAAACGAATCAATCTCACCTTGTGTGTTGGTTTCAATCATATCTGCCTCGCCAAGGTGCGAATGGAATATCGTATAGATATTCGATACAGTTTCATTGGGGCATATAACAGAAAGACTCTTTTCGTCTATGATATATTGATAATTGGTAATTCCACTGAGTGTAATACTTTCAGATGGAATATTTGTGCCTCTATATTTACCAATTTGTTTAAAGGCAAAGAGTGAAAGATCTATCTCACCATTCCGTGTTTCCAAAGCCACTGAAGCTTCTTTTTTGCAGGAACTCATTCCTAAACAAACAGAGAGAAGGATGTACCCCCATATTAAACGAAGTTTTAAACTTATTGATTGTTTCATATATGCGATTTTGGTTTTATTTCAATTTCTATTTATCCGCTCTCCACGGGCCTTGGTCGAAGCCCTTGGGGAATTTGGCGACGTAGATGTTTGCCTTCGGGTATTGATATCCGTGGCCGGAATAGTAGGAGATCAGCACGGAACCGTCCGGCTGCGGTGCCCAGCCGGTGTAGGAGCAATCGCCGCCGCTTTCCAGTGTGCAGAGCTGTTTCATGGAGCGGTCATCACCCAGCCAGATCATTTCGATATGACGTTGAGGATTGGGGGCTCCCAGCGGATTCTTCCAGCCGTTGTCCTCCCAGCGGCGGCCCAGGACGATACATCCGCCGTCCACACGCTTCAGGAAGGGGCCCTGCAGGGTAAAAGGCAGCTGGCGCAGTTCAAAAATGCCGGGTTTCTTCAGATCCGGGATGGTCAGCAGGTAGGGATGACAAGGAGCGGTCTCGCAGCGTACCAAGGCATAGAGAGCGCCGTTCGCGTCTGTATCCAGCGCGACTTCATTGCCGGCGATCACCGGAATGGTGAAGAACGGTTCCCAGTCTTTTCCGTTTTTGCTCTTGTAGAGGATGGCGCTGGCCTGAGAGGTCAGGTCATTATGGTGATAAGCGCTGCCGTAGAAGGTTTTGCCGTCATAATGCACGAACCAGAGCCAGCTTCCCGGAACCAGACCGGTGACTTTTTGCTCCTTCCAGTGAGTTCCGTCCTTGGAGGTGAAGAGTTTCGCGTCCGTTTCCAGACGTTTGGTATCCTTTTCATCCACCGCTCCGACATAGAGATGGAGCGTTCTGCCGGTATTGACGATTTTGGGGTCGCGCAGGTCTTTGCCCGGCAGTGAGATAGTTGCCGATTCACTGAAAACGGAACCATCCCGGGAAGAAAGTATCTTCACCCGGCCATCGAAGCTGACGTGATGCTCCGCGTTGCGAAAGACCACATAAGTCTTTCCTTTCCAGTATGCAGCACCGGTAAAGGCGTTATGACGGCCATCGGACCAGATCTGTCGGGTCTCGAAACAGCCTTCCAGGGGGAGTTTTGCGGTGGTATTCGTGGTTTCAGCCGCTGGAAGACTGGACACGGTACAAGGCAGTACACACAGCGCAAGACTCAGTCCGGCTATGAATTTGAGGAATTTGAAATGGATTCTACTCATATCGGCAATAGACTACCGCGGGAAGAGAAACGGGTCAAGTTCAACAAAAATGAGGAATTGAAAGATTGGATGTTGACACAAAGAAGAAAGAGGGTAGAATGAGTGCGGTTTTTTGGCCCCCAGGAGGGGGGTCGTTGTATAGATAAGAAAATAGGATATGCCTAATAAGAAGTCAGCAGAGCGCAGAGTACGTAACAGCGCACGCAAGCAGTTAGTCAATAAGAGTGTTAAGTCTCTTTTAAGAACACGTGAAAGAAAGTTTTTGGCCGCGTTGAAGAATGGTAACAAGGATGAGGCCAAGACAGCCTTGAGCGCTGCGATCTCCGCATTGGATAAAGCTGCCAAGAAGGGTGTGATCCACTGGGCAAAAGCGGATCGCAAGAAGTCTCGTCTGAGTCTTCGTCTTTCGGGCGCGACCACCGCGGCATAAAGACGAGGGCCATGTTCTGGCCCTGAAGAGTTTACTTTTGTTTTGAATGTACAACTCGCGCTGGAGAACGGCGCGGGTTGTTTGTGTTTATTTTTCATGTCATCGGTCATCAGAATATCAGGAGCGCGTCAGCATAATCTAAAAAACATCAGTCTGGAAATTCCTCGTGACCAGCTGGTTGTTATAACAGGAACAAGTGGTTCGGGGAAGTCTTCATTGGCTTTCGATACGCTTTACGCGGAGGGTCAGCGCCGGTATGTGGAGTCGCTTTCGGCTTACGCCCGGCAGTTCCTGGATCAGATGGAAAAGCCGGAAGTGGATTTCATCGAGGGACTTTCTCCGGCGATCGCGATCGAACAGCGAAACGCGGCCGGAAATCCCCGTTCCATTATCGCCACGACAACGGAAATCTATGATTATTTGAGACTGCTTTTCGCCCATGCCGGAGTGCCGCATTCATCGGAATCGGGACGGGAAATCATTCAGCAGACGAGTGATGAGATCGTGGATACACTGCTGGGGTGGCCGGAACGGACCAAATTGATCCTGCTGGCTCCGATGGTCACGGATGAGAAAGGCGCTTTTCGGGATGTGTTTGAACATCTTCAGCGGGAAGGTTTTCTTCGGGTGCGTGTGGATGGTGAGATCAAGGAGCTGAGCCCCACCCAGAAAATCAAGATAGATGCCAAGACCCGTCACCGGATCGAGGTGGTGGTGGATCGTATCGTTTTGAGCAAGGATTCCCGTACCCGTCTGGCCGATTCGGTGGAAATGGCGCTGGGATGGGGCAAAGGACGGATGATTGTTTCCTATTGTCTTCCCGGCGAAACAGATTGGAAAGAAGGGCTTTATTCGACTCTGTTGCTCAATCCTGATAACGGCAAGACTTATGAAGTGCCTCAGCCGAAGATATTTTCTTTCAACTCGCCGCAGGGAGCCTGTCCCGTTTGTTTCGGTTTGGGCAAGAAGCTGGTCTTTTCGCCGGATCTGGTCATCAACCCCGAAAAGTCACTGGCGGACGGAGCGATCCTGCCTTGGCGGCGGATGGGCAAGCGGATGATCACGTATTACAAGGCTCTGCTGAAAGGTGTGACCGAGCATTACGAGCAGCCGCTGGATGTGCCCTGGAATCAGTTGTCTGAAGATTTCAGAAATATCCTCCTTCATGGCAGCGGCGAGGAAGAAGTTTCCTTTGGCATCTGGACACGAGGCAAGCGAAGCTTCATCAAGAGGCCGTTCGAGGGGATCTTGCCGAACCTGAAGCGTATTTATGCCGAGACGGAGAGCGATTCGATGCGCAGCCGTTTGAAGGGGTATATGGTGCAGGAGTTTTGCGATGTCTGCCGCGGGGCGCGTCTGCGTCCGGAGGTGCTGGCAGTGACTCTCCCGCTGCCCAAGTGTGATTTTATTTGCCAACCGGAACCGTTCCAGCCGCAGGTGCCGGGAGTCTCCATCATGGATATCTGCCGGATGACGGTGGAGGATGCCTGTACGTATTTCAAAAATCTGCGCCTGACCCGGAACAAGACCAAAATCGTGGAGGAGGTGCTTCGGGAGATCCGCAAGCGTCTGTCGTTTTTGTCTGATGTGGGGCTGGGGTATCTCAGCTTGAACCGGGAAAGCGGAACTTTGAGCGGCGGCGAGGCACAGCGCATTCGTCTGGCTTCTCAGATCGGAGCCGGGCTGATGGGGGTGCTTTACATTCTGGATGAACCGAGCATCGGTCTGCATCAGCGGGATAATGACCGTCTGCTGGAGACACTCAAGCGTCTGCGTGATATGGGCAATTCCGTCATCGTGGTGGAGCATGATGAGGATACGATCCGCCGCGCGGATTATGTGGTGGATATGGGGCCGGGTGCCGGTGTGCTGGGCGGCAAGGTGGTTGCCTGCGGAACACCGGAGGAAGTTTCTAAGAATAGTAAATCTCTGACGGGCCGCTATCTGAGCGGTGATTTGAAAATATCCGTTCCCAAGCATCGCGTGGAGCCGGATGACGAGCGCGGCTGGCTGGATATCCTGGGAGCTTCCGAGAATAATTTAAAGAATGTGGACGTGCATTTCCCGATCGGTTTGTTCACTTGTGTGA